>DASYHX010000507.1:0-9671 GCA_035998065.1 Pseudorhizobium sp. | reverse complement strand
AATCGCGTGTTCGCTGGGCGGTTCTGGATGCCTTTCAGAAGGCGGCCGAGGAGGCCGGCATTCCGGTCACAGACGACTTCAACCGCGGTACCAACGAAGGCTCCGGCTATTTCGACGTCAACCAGCGCTCCGGCGTCCGCTGGAATACGTCGAAGGCCTTCCTGCGTCCGGCAAAGAACCGGAGGAACCTCACAGTCCTGACCAAGGCGCATGCGCGGCGGCTGATCGTGGAGGAAGGGGAGGTGCGCGGCGTCGAGTTCCAGCACAACGGCACGGCCAAGCAGGCCTACGCGTCCCGCGAAACAATCCTCTGTGCCGGCTCCATCGGCTCGCCGCAGATCCTCGAGCTCTCGGGCATTGGTCGCGGCGACGTGCTACGCCAGGCGGGCATCGAGGTCGTCAAGGAAGTGGCGAGCGTGGGCGAGAACCTGCAGGACCACCTGCAGCTCCGGATGGTTTACAAGGTCACAGGCGTGCCGACGCTGAACGAAAAGGCATCGCGGATGATCGGCAAGGCGGCGATCGGCCTGGAATATGTCTTCCGGCGCTCAGGCCCCATGTCGATGGCGCCGAGCCAGCTTGGGATTTTCACGCGATCCGGTCCGGAAAAGGAAACACCGGATCTTCAATATCATGTCCAGCCTGTTTCGCTCGACAAGTTCGGCGATCCGCTTCACGGCTTCCCGGCGATGACGGCAAGCGTCTGCAACCTGCGTCCCGAAAGCCGCGGGTCAGTGCATGTGAAGAGTAGCGACTTTGCCGCCGCCCCAGCCATCAAGCCCAATTATCTATCGACGCAGGCGGACCGGGACGTTGCGGTGAAGGCAATCCGGCTCACCCGGAAGATCATCGCCGAGCCGTCCTTCGCGCGGTATCACCCCGAGGAGTACAAGCCCGGGCCGGCGTACCAGACCGAGGAGGATCTGGTGAAAGCTGCCGGCGATATCGGTACTACGATCTTTCATCCCGCCGGCACGGCGCGTATGGGCGCCGATCCAGAGAGCGTTGTCGATCCGCGGCTGAGACTGCGCGCACTTGGCCGCCTCAGGGTGGCGGATGCTTCAATTATGCCCAATATCGTGTCAGGCAACACCAACTCGCCCACGATCATGATCGCCGAGAAGGCGGCGGAGATGATTCTGGCCGACAACCGGTGACAGGGAGACGAGCCATGCAGGAACCAGCGGCGAGCAACGACGAAGTCATCCTTGAACGGAGAGGCTCTGCCGCCGTCATCCGGCTGAACAGGCCGAAGGCGCTCAATAGCCTTAATCTCGAGATGGTCCGAACCATGCGGATGGCCCTCGACGCTTTCGCCGAAGATCCTGCCGTGTCCGTTGTTGTGCTTACGGGAGCGGGGGAACGGGGGCTGTGTGCCGGGGGCGACATCCGGGTGCTTTACGAGATGGGGCGCGCCGGGGACGCGGAGACCACGCAGTTCTGGCGGGAAGAGTTTCCGCTGAACTACCTGATCGCACATTATACCAAGCCCTTTGTCGCTCTGATGGACGGGATCACTATGGGTGGCGGGGTCGGGCTGTCGTCCCACGGTCGACATCGGGTCGTCACCGAGCGGACGCGGCTTGCAATGCCGGAAACCGGGATTGGTTACTTTCCGGATGTCGGCGCCAGCTGGCTCCTGCCAAGAGCGCCGGGAGAGATCGGCACCTGGATGGGCTTGACCGGACTTGAGGTGAGCGCAGCCGACGCCATCTTCGCCGGGCTTGCGGATGTTTTCGTACCTGTCGAGCAGTTGCCGGAGCTGGTCCGAGCCTTGGAAGGACTGGCGCCGGACTCGGATGAGGAGGCGGTGGAAGCGGTGCTAAGCTGGTTTGCGACCGCGCCCGGCGAGAGCGAACTGCAGAAACATCGCGTTCTGATCGACCGCTGCTTCACCCATGATAGCGTCGAGCAAATAATTGCCGCTCTGAAGTCGGAAGACGACGACTTCGCACGCCGCGCTCTTGAGACTATCCTCAAGCGCTCGCCCACCAGCCTCAAGCTGACCTTGCGTCTCTTGCGAGACGGCCGGAACAGTTCCGGTCTCGTGGAGTGCCTCGAGCGGGAATTTGGTGCCGGAACGGAAATTCTCCGCCACCATGACTTCTACGAAGGCGTCCGGGCTGCAATCATTGACAAGGACCGCAACCCGAAGTGGTCGCCGCCGACCCTCGACAAGGTTACGGCGGAAGACATCGCTCCTTATGTCGAGGGGAGGCATGGGACACTCTTTCCCGAACACCGGCTTTAGCATTCCTGTCTGAGGCCAGTCTCTTCGGTTGCCTTCCCTGGGTGATCCATCGCGGAAGCTGCTGCGAAAGGAACAGAATTTCTAAGGCAGCCTTCGCTGGGGGTTGCCGGTTGCTCGCTCCGATCTCGCATCGCCGGTAGTTTCTCGGCCTAGACGAATACCGGAGACACCCCTCATGAACCGCCTCCTGATCCTCGGCACTGCCGTTGCCGCCCTTCTCGCTGCGCCTGCCTTCGCGCAATCGCCGAACACGCTGCTCAACGCATCCTACGACATCGCGCGCGAAATCTTCGCTGCCGAGAACGAGGCGTTCGTCAAGGCGCATCCGGGCGTCACCATCGACCAGTCGCACGCCGGCACCTCCAAGCAGGCGCGCGCGATCGTTGAAGGTCTGGAAGCGGACGTCGTGACCTTCAACCAGGTGACGGACATCGACTTCCTGGTGAAGCAGGGCTTCGTCTCGGACGATTGGCAGCAGGATTTTCCGAACAACGCCTCGCCGTTCTATTCCTTCCCCTCCTTTCTCGTGCGCGAAGGAAACCCGAAGAACATCAAGGACTGGAGCGATCTGGCGCGTGACGATGTGCAGGTGATCTTCCCGAACCCGAAAACCTCCGGCAATGCCCGCTACACCTATCTGGCGGCAACCGCCTACGCGCTGGAAGCCTTCAATGGCGACAAGGAAAAGGTCGAGGAATTTGTCGGCAAGATCTTCGACAACGTTCCGGTCTTCGATACAGGCGGTCGTGCGGCCACGACCACCTTCGTTGAGCGGGAGCTTGGGGATGTGATCATCACGTTCGAGGCCGAGACCCGCGCAATTGCCAAGCAGTATGGCGATGACAACTTCGATACAGTCGTGCCTTCCATGAGCCTGCTGGCGGAATTCCCGGTCGCCATTGTCGACAAGGTGGTCGACAAGCGGGGCTCGCGCGATCTCGCCAAAACCTATCTCGACTTCCTGTATACGGAGGAAGGCCAACGGATTGCCGCCGAATTCGGTCACCGCGTGCACAATGAAACGGTTGCGGCTGAGTTCAAGGATCAGTTCCCTGAGATCCGCTTGGTAAACGTTGATGACGTCTTCGGCGGCTGGGACAAGATTCAGGACGAGCATTTCGCTTCCGGCGCGACGCTCGACAAGCTTTACGGCAGCCGTTGAGCCTCATCATCAGCACTGCAATCCCGACGGCACCTTGCCGTCGGGATCTGTGTGAAAGGACAGGGGAACGCGCTTGAGACGCAATGTTCTGCCCGGGCTGTCGCTATCGCTCGGTGTCACGCTCTTCTACGTCGGCCTGATCGTCGTGCTGCCGCTGGCGGCACTGATCTTCAAAGCGGCAAGCCTTGGGCCGGTTGACTACTGGTCGATCGTCTCCTCGGCGCGGGCTGTCGCAAGCTATCGGGTGACGGTGCTGTCGGCACTTGGGGCGACCGCCTTCAATCTCGTTTTCGGCCTTGCGCTTGCATGGGTGCTGACCCGCTATCGCTTCCCCGGATGGCGCTTGATCGACGCCATGGTGGATCTCCCCTTCGCGCTGCCGACGGCTGTCGCCGGCATCTCACTCACGGCGCTCTTTGCCAACAATGGCTGGTTCGGCTCCATCCTGTCCGACCTCGGCATCAAGGTCGCGTACACGCCGCTCGGCATCATGGTAGCCATGTGCTTCACCAGCCTGCCCTTCATCGTGCGCACTGTGCAGCCGGTGCTGGAGGATCTCGATCCGGCACTTGAAGAAGCGGCCCAATCGCTTGGCGGCTCCGACTGGACGATCTTCCGCAAGGTGATCTTCCCGTTGCTGACGCCGGCATTGCTCGCAGGCCTGTCGCTCTCCTTCGCTCGCTCGCTCGGTGAGTTCGGCGCGATCATCTTCATCGCTGGTAATCAGCCGATGTCGACAGAGATCACGGCGCTTCTCGTCTTCATCCGGCTTGAGGAATATGACTATCAGGCAGCGGCAGCCATTGCCTCCGTCCTGCTCATCACCGCCTTTGTCATGCTGGCGGTCACCAATCTGCTGCAGGCACGGGCCCTGCGCTACACGGCGAGGAGCTGACGATGGCAAACCCGTCTTCCGTCCGCAAGCCGCCCCGCGTCGGCGATCAGCCGCTCTTCCGGCGTCTCCTGATCGGCATCGTGCTGATCGTCGGGGCGCTGCTGATCCTCGCGCCTCTTATCGTCATTGGCGTTGAGGCATTCTCCGAAGGGTGGCGCGTCTATGCCTCCACCCTGGCGGACCCTGACACGCGCCATGCGATCTTCCTGACGGTGCTCACGGCCCTCATTGCCGTGCCGATCAACACCGTCTTCGGCATTGCGGCCGCCTGGGCCATCACCAAGTTCGACTTCCCGGGGCGCCGGCTCCTGCTGGTTGTGATCGAGATCCCGTTCTCTATCTCGCCGATCGTTGCGGGCGTCGCCTATCTTTTCGTCTATGGACTTCAAGGTTTATTCGGACCGCTGTTCGAAGCCTATGATATCAAGATCCTCTTTGCGCTGCCTGGGATCATCCTAGCTTCGATGTTCGTCACGGCGCCCTTCGTTGCACGCGAACTCATCCCGCTGATGCAGGCGCAGGGGCGTGATCTGGAGGAGGCGGCGACCTCACTCGGCGCTTCCGGCTGGCGTACCTTCTTCTCGGTGACGTTGCCGAACATCAAATGGGCCCTGCTCTACGGCGTCGTGCTCTGCAATGCCCGCGTCATGGGTGAGTTCGGAGCCGTTTCCGTCGTGTCAGGCAACATCCGCGGACAGACGAACACGCTGCCGCTGCACATCGAGCTGCTTTATCACGACTACCAGGCGGCCGGAGCCTTTGCATCGGCTTCCATCCTGGCTGTCATCGCCGTCTTCACCATCATCGCCAAGGTGGCGCTGGAGCGGCAGGGCGCAGGCCGCGTCCGTCGTCCCGCATTGTCTACGCCGGCCGTTCCTGCCGTGGAGCCCAAGCCATGAAGATCCGTCTCGACCACGTGGTCAAAACCTTCAACACCTTCCGTGCCGTGCGCGACGTTTCGCTTGAGATCGAGAGCGGCGAGCTTGTGGCGCTGCTAGGCCCCTCCGGCTCCGGAAAGACGACCATCCTGCGGATGGTGGCCGGTCTCGAATTCGCTGACGGCGGCCACATCTATTTCGGCGACCAGGACGCTACCGACATTCCGGTGCGTGCCCGCGGTGTCGGCTTCGTTTTCCAGCACTATGCTCTCTTCCCGCACATGACCGTGCAGGAGAACATCGCCTTCGGCATGAAAGTTTCGAAGGTCAAGCGCGAGAAGGCCGCAATCGCGGCACGCGTGGAAGAACTGCTGCGACTGGTCCGGCTCGAGGGGCTGGGCGATCGGTTCCCGGCTCAAATTTCCGGCGGGCAGCGGCAACGCGTGGCTCTGGCGCGCGCGCTTGCCGTCGACCCCAAGGTGCTTCTTCTCGACGAGCCTTTCGGCGCGCTGGATGCCGCGGTTCGACGCGATCTGCGGCGCTGGCTGCGCGAGATCCACGATGAACTTGGCATCACCACGCTCTTCGTGACGCACGATCAGGAGGAGGCGCTGGATCTCGCCGATCGCGTCGTGATCCTCAACGAGGGCCAGATTGTGCAAGAGGGGACGCCGGAGCAGGTGTGTCGGGACCCGAAGTCCGCCTTCGTGACCCGCTTTCTGGGCGACGCCAACCGGCTTTCGGCAGAAGTGCGCGGCGGCGTGGCATATGCCGATGGTGCAGCGATTGCAGCCGACGGCGTGGTCAATGGTGCCGCGGAGATCTATGCCCGGCCCGGCGACCTCGACTGGTCTGCCGCAGGTCCGGGGATCGCCGCCTCCGTCACCCGCGTGCTGGACCGGCCGGGCGGACGCCGCGTCATCGCGGTGACCTCGGCGGGCGAACATCTGGAATTCGACGTCGAGCCGGAGCTTGCGGTCAGGGAAGGGGAGCAGGGCTTCGTTACGCTGCGACGTGCGCAGGTGTTTGCCGCCAGCTGACTACGTTTGAACGATAAGTCGTCGCAAAAAAAAGCCGGCGGGATGTCCTGCCGGCTTTTCGCGTTATTCGTTAGGACTCAATTCATCTGGGTGACGAAGCGGGTCTCCAGATAGGCCTCGACGGCTTCGGATCCGCCTTCGGTGCCGTAGCCGGAGTCCTTAATGCCGCCGAAGGGCACTTCCGGAATTGCAAGGCCATTGTGGTTGATGGTCAGCATGCCTGCTTCCATGTGGCGGCTGAGCGCATGCGCCGTCTTCACCGAACCGGTGAAGGCGTAGGAGGCGAGGCCGAACGGCAGCCGGTTTGCCTCTTCCAGCGCATCGTCCAGATGCGAGAAGCGGTTGACGATGGCCAGCGGGCCGAACGGCTCGTCGTTCATCATCTTGGCGGAGGTCGGAACGTCAGCCAGAACCGTCGGCTCAAAGAAGTAGCCCTTGTTGCCGATGCGCTTGCCGCCGGCCTTCAGCTCCGCGCCCTTGGCAACGGCATCATGGATCATGTCCTCCATGGCCGGGATGCGGCGATCGTTGGCCAACGGCCCCATGCCGACGCCGTCCTCAAGGCCGTTGCCAACCTTGATTGCCTCAGCAGCCTTGACGAAGCCTTCCATGAACCGGTCCGCGATCCCGTCCTGCACGAGGAAGCGTGTAGGCGCGACGCAGACCTGGCCCGCATTGCGGAACTTGGCCGCTGCCGTCACTTCGATCGCTTTTTCCAGGTCAGCATCGTCGAAGATGATCGCCGGCGCATGCCCGCCCAGTTCCATGGTGGCGCGCTTCATGTGCTTGCCCGCGAGTGCCGCCAGATGCTTGCCCACTGGCGTGGAGCCGGTGAAGGAAATCTTGCGGATGACCGGATGAGGAATGAGATATTCCGAAATCTCAGAAGGGATGCCGTAGACGAGGTTGACGACCCCTGCTGGTACGCCGGCATCAGCGAAGGCGCGAATCAGTTCGGCGGGCGAGGCGGGTGTTTCTTCCGGCGCCTTGACGATGATCGAGCAGCCGGTGCAGAGCGCAGCGGAGAGCTTACGCACGATCTGGTTGATCGGGAAGTTCCACGGCGTAAAGGCGGCGACCGGGCCTACCGGCAGCTTGACCGTCATCTGCGAAACGCCGCTGAAGCGTGAGGGAATGATCTGCCCGTAGGTGCGGCGGCCTTCCTCGGCAAACCAGTCAATGGTGTCGGCAGCACCGAGGATCTCAACCTTGGACTGCGCCAACGGCTTGCCCTGTTCACGGGTCATCATGTAGGCGACCGCATCGACCCGCTGACGCAGCAGCTCGGCTGCCTTGCGCATGATCTTCGAGCGCTCCAGCGGTGAGGTTTCGCGCCAGACCTTGAAACCCTTGTCGGCTGCTTCGAGCGCGAGATCGAGGTCCGCCTTGCGCGCATGCGCGATCTTGCCGATCACCTCTTCGGTTGCGGGATCGGAAACCGGAAGCGTCTCGCCGCCGATGGCGTCGCGCCAGGTGCCGTTGATGAAAAGCTGCACGTCGGGATAATTCTGCATAGGATCGACCTTCATTGCGGGCGGCGTCGACTGAGGGCGCCTGAACGTAGGCTGCAGCACCGAAAGCCGCGTAATGCGGAGCCAGCGCCGCTGCCTGATGGCGGGAGCGAAGAACGGCCGCAGGCTGAAACAGCGAGAGGCGCGATTTCCGTCGCGCCTCTATGTAGGAGGTTCGTTCGAAGCAGCCAAGAGGCGTTGTCGGACAACCTTAGCCCAGGGACGGACCTGCCCCGGGGGCAGGCATCCGGTTGGTTAGAAGAATGCCTGAATGCCGGTCTGCGCGCGCCCCAGGATCAAGGCGTGGACGTCGTGCGTGCCTTCGTAGGTGTTGACCGTCTCCAGGTTCTGCGCGTGGCGCATCACATGATACTCGATCTGGATGCCGTTGCCGCCGTGCATGTCACGGGCCTGCCTGGCGATATCGAGCGCCTTGCCGCAGTTGTTGCGCTTGACGATGGAGATCATTTCCGGTGCCATCTTCTTCTCGTCCATCAGGCGGCCGACGCGGAGCGAGGCCTGCAGCCCGAGCGCGATCTCGGTCTGCATGTCCGCGAGCTTCTTCTGGTAAAGCTGCGTGCCTGCGAGAGGCTTGCCAAACTGCTTGCGGTCGAGGCCATACTGGCGGGCGCGGTGCCAGCAATCTTCCGCCGCTCCCATGACGCCCCAGGAAATGCCGTAGCGGGCACGGTTGAGGCAGCCGAAAGGCCCCTTGAGGCCCGAGACGTTCGGCAGCAGAGCATCCTCGCCAACTTCGACCCCGTCCATGACAATTTCACCGGTGACCGAAGCCCGCAGCGACAGCTTTCCGCCAATCTTCGGTGCGGAGAGGCCCTTCATGCCCTTTTCGAGCACGAAGCCGCGGATCTCGTTGTTATGAGCCTCGGACTTCGCCCAAACGACGAAGACATCGGCGATGGGAGCGTTCGAGATCCACATCTTGGCGCCGCGCAGGCGGTAGCCGCCGTCGATCTTCTCCGCCCGGGTCTTCATCCCGCCCGGATCAGAGCCGGCATCCGGTTCGGTCAGGCCGAAGCAGCCGATCAGTTCCCCGGAAACGAGGCCTGGCAGATACTTGTCCTTCTGCTCCTCCGAACCATAGGCATAGATCGGGTAGATCACCAGCGAGGACTGGACGCTCATCATTGAGCGGTAGCCGGAGTCGATCCGCTCCACTTCCCGCGCGACGAGACCATAGGCGACATAGCCGGCATCGGCGGCGCCGTATTTTTCTGGCAGGGTCACCCCGAGCAGCCCCGCCTGACCCATCAGGCGAAACAGCTCCGGCTCAGTGGTTTCGTTCAGATATGCCTCCTGCACCCGCGGAAGCAATTCGGACGATCCAAAAGCCGCTGCAGAATCACGGATCATCCGCTCTTCATCGGTTAATTGGTCTTCGAGAAGGAAGGGATCTTCCCAGGAAAATGCCACGCGTTCGCTCACCGTCAAATCTCCAGTTAATGGTGGGGATTATCTGACACCCCGAAGACAGCATCAACCGGCGTTTACTCAATTCCACATGACTGATAGTAATAGATGATGACCAGCCTCAGCCGCCGCCTTCTCCCATCCACAGCCGCGCTTGCCGCGTTCGAATCTGTTGCCCGTTTGCGCAGCTTTTCCCTCGCTGCAGAAGAGCTGGCGCTCACTCAAGGTGCGATAAGTCGCCAGGTTTCTGGGCTTGAAGAGCTTCTTGGCGTGGTTCTCTTCGAACGGACCAGCCGGGGCGTGGTTCTCACGCCGGCCGGAGCAGACTACGCGAAATCCGTTGGTGCAGCGCTCTCGCAAATTCGCTCTGCGTCGCTTCAGGCTATGACGAAACGGCATAACGACACTCTGAACCTTGCTATTCTGCCAACCTTCGGTACGCGATGGTTGATGCCGCGCATCCCCAACTTCGTGGCGCGGCATCCGGAGATCACGCTCAATTTCGC
>DASYHX010000501.1:0-2226 GCA_035998065.1 Pseudorhizobium sp. | reverse complement strand
CGACGCCTCTACCCGCAAACAGCTCATCGATCTTATTCCCCGCCTCCGTCCTGGCGGTGGCGTCATCGATCTCACGCGGCAGCAGCAGTGCTGCTTCGAGCGTTCCTTTGGCCTCCGGTTTCTTGCCCAACAACCGGCTGTACGGGGCCAAGTCATCGGTGCAGGCACTCAGCAGATCTCTCAGGCCTGCAAGCGGAGCCGAGATCGCGGTGATGTCGGGTAGAGGGCCGTTGCCGTCCGAAACATCGATCTGTCCAGTGAAGCCACCGCTGGCGGCGCGGTACTCGAGCTTCAACCGCTTCTTGGGCGTAGTGACCTTGAGGCCGTTCGGGTGCCTCGCGCGATACCGATGCCGCCATAGGGGCACCAGTTCTTCGAAGCACCGCGTGGCTGGTGTTCTAAGGCTTGTGTCTGGGAGGCTGAGAACCCACAGGAGCGCGTCATCGCTGTCCAGCGGCTCCCGGGAGGAGAGCTTCTGGCCCAGATAGGCGCGAACCGTCATCGGCATCTCGTATCCATTTCGGAGATCCGGAGATAGCTCGGGCCGTGGCAGTTCGGTGGAGAGCACTAGGGCTGCGGCTTCCAGGAAGGTCGTTGCGTGGTTCCTGAACGAATGGTGGTCGCCGTAAACCTGCAGCAGTCGTTTGACTTCAGCGAGCAACGCTGGAGCTTCGCCAAAGGCCTTGTCCACGAAGAGACGGTGCTCCAATCCGTAGAAGGCGAGAAAGACGTAGCCGACGCTTATGTCTGGATCCTGCCTTCCCCTCGCGATCCACTCCAAATACGTGCGGCGTGCCGCAGGCGACATCTGCTGGTAGGACGGCCAGTACGACATCGAACTACCGGACGGATCTCCGGCCGAGGAAGCCACTTTGCGGCTCGGATCGATCACGCAGTTGCCGGATCGGCCATCATGCTGCCCGGGAAGCGCGCCCCCCAAATAGAACATGCCCGTATCGACTTTCACGCTGCCTATCTTGATGGTCTCGCCCGGGGCAACCCACCGGGCGGGAGCAGCAGCCTTCTTGTTCCTGTCAGACGCATGATGCTCGAATTGCGGGCTTGAGGAATAGACGTTCGACGTGCGGGTGGTCGACTCCTTCTTCTCAGGTTTGGAAGTACTGGACTTCTTGCTGGAGCGCTTCTTGCCCCTGTGATGAGCCACCAGTGCGATGAGCCCTCCAATCAATAGCAACCACTCCAAGCCATCTCTCCTCAGCCAATCGCGTCACGGAGCAAGAACTAGCCTGTCCTGCTCGCCGGAATGCTGCGCAGTGCAGCGGTGAGCTGCATGCCAATACATGTTCCCTTGGATCCGCGGGAACATCAATACCGCAGCACATTTGGGTTGCCGTCATCAGCGGCGATCACGCGCGATCTCTATGACGCAGTTGACTGATGAGCTTGCTACAGGCCCACGCGGGGTCGCCTCAGGCCTCTCAGTGGGTAGACCGCAGCTCATCCAAGCTGCGGTTTACTCGGTTGTGGACGCGCCTATGTCCACGGCGTCCGATCCTCTGGTGCGGTGATGCTGTTGAGGCGATCTCGCCCACCAAACGCCTCTGCGATTTCATGCGCAGACGATAAACCAGTTCGTTCTCCTTTTTCGATGATCTGGTTGTAGATGTTCACTCTCTTGGGGGATGTCCTGGACTCTGTCTTGGGCACCTCGCACGGAAAATGGCTGTTCGGGGTAAGCGGACCGGCGAGCTCAAGGACGAAGAGGGGGTGCGGTTCGTCTTGCCATGGTCCGAGAGGCCTTCAACTCGCCTTTCCGACCTTACGACCTAGATCGGCCAGGAGGGCTTGGACTTCCATCCCTGTTGCCACGGGGCTTACCACTGGAACCTGCCCTGCAGTCCTGTCGATCTCGGACAGCGCGAAGGACGTGTCCACCGCTTCAACAGTGACGCCGTTCGCCTGAACGTTGCGGCGGCACACGCCGACGCGATCCGACAGGTCCGCAAGCTGCCTGCGGATCCTTGGACCGCGATGTTCGCTGCGGCGCGCCGTGCCACGAAGAGCTGGGGCGAACTCATCCCCCATTGGATCTATGGGGGACCAACGAATGTGGAGCAGCGCTTGCCGATGATGCCGTTCAGCCGCGAAGAGAAGCGGCTCGAATGGCTTAAACGCAGCCTAACGGTCTACCGACTGGCCTTTGGACATTGCGGCAGCATACAAAGCTTCAGTGACGAGGGACTCAAGGTCAGGGTTGGCTATGCG
>DASYHX010000486.1:0-5286 GCA_035998065.1 Pseudorhizobium sp. | reverse complement strand
CTCCACGCTGTAACGGAAGGCGTAGAGCAAGGGAAGGAAGTGGTTCGCCGATCCTCGGCTGCTTCTGTCCTCAAGAGCACCGGCAAACCAGCGGCAACAAGGTTAAGAAACTATTGGTTAATTTTTAATTCATCCACCTCGTCTGGAACACACGCTGCATCATCGATCCGCCATATTAGCCCGCTCCCGTGTCATAAATGGCACGGACCGCCGCGTCACGTCTTTGGCAGGAGCATCCCTTGGCGGCGTGCGACGTTGGTCTAGACATCCGGTCGCGAGCTTGCGTCGTCGGCCTTTGTCGACTAACTCCGCCACAATAAGTTGCGCAGCTAACGCAAAGGCAGAGACGATGGCACCGACCCGCACCGAAACCGATACCTTTGGACCCATCGAAGTGGCGGCCGACCGCTATTGGGGGGCACAGGCACAGCGCTCGCTCGGGAACTTCAAGATTGGTTGGGAAAAGCAGCCGGCGTCGGTCATTCGCGCGCTTGGCATCGTCAAGCAGGCAGCCGCCCGTGCGAATATGGAACTCGCCGGCCTCGACGAGAACCTCGGAAAGGCCATCATCGAAGCCGCGCAGGAGGTTATCGACGGCAAGCTGAACGACCACTTCCCGCTGGTCGTCTGGCAGACAGGTTCCGGCACCCAGTCCAACATGAATGCCAATGAGGTTATCTCCAACCGCGCGATCGAAATGCTCGGCGGTACGATGGGCTCGAAAAAGCCGGTTCATCCAAACGACCACGTCAACATGAGCCAGTCGTCGAACGACACCTATCCGACGGCGATGCATATCGCCTGCGCAGAACAGATTGTCCGCCATCTCCTTCCAAGCCTCAAGCACCTTCATGCGGCGCTCGACGCGAAAGCGAAGAATTTCGCCCACATCATCAAGATCGGCCGTACTCATACTCAGGATGCAACGCCGTTGACGCTCGGTCAGGAGTTCGGCGGATACGCCGCCCAGGTCGCCTCCGCCATCGAGCGTCTTGAAGTCACCCTGCCCGGCCTCTACGAGCTTGCACAGGGCGGCACCGCCGTCGGGACAGGACTGAACGCGCCTGTGGGATTTGCAGAAAAGGTCGCAGAAGAGATCGCCAGAATCACCGATCTCCCCTTCGTCACGGCCCCAAACAAGTTTGAGGCTCTGGCAGCACACGATGCAATGGTGTTCGCGCACGGCGCGATCAATGCGGCTGCTGCTGCTCTCTTCAAGATCGCCAATGACATTCGCTTTCTTGGTTCCGGTCCCCGCGCTGGTCTCGGTGAACTGGCGCTTCCGGAGAACGAGCCGGGCTCCTCCATCATGCCGGGCAAGGTCAATCCCACGCAGTCCGAAGCCCTCACCCAGGTCTGCGCCCACATCTTCGGCAACCATGCCGCCATCACCTTCGCCGGTAGCCAGGGCCATTTCGAGCTTAACGTCTACAACCCGATGATGGCCTACAACTTCCTCCAGTCCGTACAGCTGCTGGGGGATGCTGCGGTCTCCTTTACCGACAATTGCGTCGTGGGCATCGAAGCCCGGGAAGACAACATCAAGCGTGGCGTTGAAAACTCCCTCATGCTGGTGACCGCGCTCAATTCAAAGCTGGGCTACGATACCTGCGCCAAGATCGCCAAGACCGCCCACAAGAATGGCACGACATTGCGGGAGGAAGCGGTCGGCGGCGGCTATCTGACGAACGAGGAGTTCGATCAGTATGTACGTCCTGAAAACATGATCGGCCCCCGCTGAGGGTCAGGCATCGCGCGTAGCAGCATGGAACCGGCAGTCAGGCGCCGCTGGTTCCATGGGATGTGACGCCGTAGCGTAGACTTGCGGGACGGATCGATCCACGGAGCTCGATCCTCTCCCGGCCGCCCCCGGGACCGCAGCGCCTGCGTGGCAAGTATTTTCTTTAAATCTTTTCCAATCTATCTCATACATTATGTTCTAAAGCACACAATGGGGCCAGGGGGGCTTGATGACGGCGACCAATGCGCCAAAGGCGCAGTCGACTGACGTGGTCGGTCAGATCGTTTTTGCGTTGCGCACGATGGGGATAGCTCCACTTCCGCGAAACTATCAGCTGTTCTACGAAGCGTACATCGGATCCAATGGCCCGCTGACGCAGAAACTGGCAGCTCTTGGCAGCCAAGCGACACAGGAGGAGTTGGATTCGCTCGCGGCGGAATTCCTCGGCACCGCGCAGGTTGAGGTCATCGAGCGCGTCCACGACAAGCTCCTGGTTGAACTCGAGAGCCTGCTGAAGCTGCTGCGCCAGGAGCAGCAGTCCATGGAAAGCTATACGAAGTTGCTCGGCGAGACCGCCAGCCGGATCAATTCCAAAGCCAACTTCTCCACCGACATCATCCGCAACGCAATCCATCTGTTAAGCGAGGCTACTGGCGACAAGCTGGCAGAAGGAGAACGCACGGTCGACAGCATGGCGGAACACTCACAGGAGATGGATCAGGTCCGGCGGGAGTTGGATGAATACAAGCGTATCGCCAATACCGACTCCCTGACGCGGCTAGCGAATCGCCGTGCGTTCGATGAGCGGCTTGCGGGGCTTTACGATGCTGCACCTACTCTTCCGGTCGCAGCACTCGTGCTTGCCGACATCGACAATTTCAAGAAGATCAATGATAGTTTCGGCCACCCGGTTGGTGACAAAATTCTTGCGAGCGTAGCGTCGATCATCCGCGCCAATGTCCGCAAGGACCTGTTTGTCGCACGCACCGGCGGCGAGGAATTTGCAATTATCATCGAAGGAAATACCGCCGATGAGGTCATGCTGATCTGCGAACGTATCCGCTGTGCGCTGGAAACGCGCAGCTTCCGGAATTCTCGCTCGGGGATACAATACGGGCCGGTCACCATATCGCTTGGCTATTCGATGGGCTCTCAGGCAGATGGTCCTGGGACCCTTTATGCGAATGCAGACGTTGCGCTCTATCACGCCAAACGCAGCGGCAGGAACCGCACCGTCTTCTTCGACGAATCGATCCGCGGTGATTATGCCGGCAAGAACTGGCTCATCTATCAGGGCTGATCCTCACCACATGGTTGGCGCTGCGCGACCCGGCCATTCGCGAAGGGTCTTCGGGTCCTGCACGCGCGCGCCGCTGCCCGCGTCTTCCTGCGAGAACCAGCCCCTCCCTGCGGATATGCTACTCCAGGATAACAGCCGCCTGAGGCCCTCGACGCTCTGGGATGTTCAACGGTTCCGCTGCGGCGGCTCCCGGCTCAGTCCCCTTTGCTCGAGGTCCTTCTCATAGTCCGCAAATAGCCGCTCACCGTCTTCGCCCAACTCTCGCAGATAGGTCCAGGTATAGATGCCGCTATTGTGTGCGTCATCGAAGCCGATCCGCACAGCATAGTTTCCTGCAGGCGTCAGACTGCTAATCGCGACGTTGCGCTTGCCTGGGACTGTCACCTTCTGCCCCGGCCCGTGCCCCTGCACCTCTGCAGAGGGCGAAAGGACGCGGAGCATCTCTGCGGGCAATGGGAAGACACGCCCGTCGTTGAAAGTCACGTTCAGGACTCGCCGGTCCTTGGAGACCCGCAATTCCGTTGGCCATAGTTCGCTCATATCGTTTTCGCCCTATCTTCGCCTGACAGAGAGGATTAGTAGCTTGGTCTGAGCGTCGCAACCAGTCGCCGCCCTTGACGAGCCCTAAGATGGCGACCACTTTCGGTTCAGGAGGATCATCCTTGAACACTTTGGCAGGCCCCTTGAGAGAGGTGCAGCCGCTTGATAGCGGCAAGACACCGATGATCGATCGCTTTGGCAGGTCCGTTACCTATCTGCGCGTCTCCGTCACCGACCGTTGCGACTTCCGCTGTACCTATTGCATGGCGGAGAACATGACCTTCCTGCCGAAGAAGGATCTTCTGACGCTGGAGGAGTTGGATCGTCTCTGTTCCGCCTTCGTCGCCAAGGGCGTGCGCAAGCTGCGTTTGACCGGCGGCGAGCCTTTGGTGCGCAAGAACATCATGCACCTGGTGCGAGCGCTCGGCCGCCACATCGATGCGGGCGATCTGGACGAACTGACGCTCACCACCAACGGCTCGCAGCTCGCCCGCTATGCTTCCGAGCTCTATGATTGCGGCGTGCGCCGCATCAACGTCTCCCTCGACACGCTCGACCCCGACAAGTTCAAGGCGATCACCCGCTGGGGCGATTTCTCTCGCGTCATGGAAGGCATCGAGGCCGCACGCAAGGCCGGACTGAAAATCAAGCTCAATGCCGTCGCACTCAAGGACTTCAATGAAACCGAGATCCCGGCGATGATGCGCTGGGCGCACGACCGGAGAATGGATCTCACCGTCATCGAAACCATGCCGATGGGCGAGATCGAGGAAGATCGCACGGACCGTTATCTGCCGCTCTCCAAGCTTCGTGCCGAGCTAGAACAGCAGTTCACGCTGACCGATATCCCCTTCAAGACCGGCGGTCCGGCCCGCTATGTCCAAGTCGCCGAAACCGGAGGCCGCCTCGGCTTCATCACGCCGATGACGCACAACTTCTGCGAGGGCTGCAATCGCGTGCGACTGACCTGCACCGGAACGCTCTACATGTGCCTCGGGCAGAACGATGCCGCGGACCTACGCACCGCCTTGCGCGCCTCTGATGACGATTCCTTTCTGTCGACGGCGATCGATGAAGCGATCCAGCGCAAGCCGAAGGGCCACGACTTCATCATCGACCGCACCCATCAGCGCCCCGCTGTCGCCCGCCACATGAGCGTGACCGGCGGCTGATCCAGAACGTGCAGACAGTTCCCGGCCCGAAAGACCGCAACTGCGGAACCTGCACCCTGTGCTGCCGGCTTCCCGATATCGACACCCTCAACAAGCCGGCCAACGCCTGGTGCAGGCACTGCATTGCGGCCGAGGGCTGCACCATTTACGCCGATAGGCCAGAGCTTTGTCGCGATTTCCTCTGCAGCTGGATGAAGTCTTCCACCCTCAGTCCGGAATGGGATCCGGCGCTGGCCCACATGATGATTTACGAGCAGGGGCCACAGACGACCGTGCTGGTCGATCCGGATTTCCCCGATGCCTGGCAGCGAGCCCCGTATGCCGGAGCCCTTGCGCACATGGCGGCCGAGGCGGAAGCGTCAGGGGGCTATCTCATCGTTTTCGTCGGCGATGACGTCTTCAAGATTGAACCCGCAACGGCTGGTCCTGCGGCATCAGACCGCCGCGTGCCTAAACCCGCGGCGGTCTGAGCGGAACGACCAAATGAACCTCAGGCGGCTCGCCCGGCATGAGTCGAATAGCCGGAGAACTCC
>DASYHX010000478.1:0-2796 GCA_035998065.1 Pseudorhizobium sp. | reverse complement strand
ATGGCGCCCGTCGCGACCCGAAAGATGGTGCCGCTCGTTGTGGCGATGCGGAAGGCTTCATTGCGAAAGATCGTGAGGCGGAGGATCGGCGAGGGGTGGCGCCGGGCGTGCCGGACATACAGAATTGCGCAGAAGATGCCGAGCCCTGCCGCCGTCATGCCGAATGCCGGCGGCAGGGCGGGAAGGCTCACGATGGACAGGCCCAGGACAATGCCTGCCGCAGCCATGGCGGTGAGAAAAAATCCTAGCCAGTCGATCGGCGGAGGCCGGACACTCTCGATCTTTGGAAGGTAAATGCCGGAGAGCCAGATACCGAGGAAACCGATGGGCACATTGATGATAAAGATCCAGTGCCAGGTGAAATAGGTCGTAATGAACCCCCCGACCGGTGGGCCGGTCAGGGGGCCGATCAACGCAGGGATGGTGAGCAAAGCCATAGCGGAAACCAGGTCGCTGCGTTTGGTTGTCCGCAGCAGCACAAGCCGGCCAACCGGTGTCATCATCGCGCCGCCCGCGCCTTGAAGAAAACGCGACAGAACGAATTGCAGAAGCGTCTCCGAAACTGCGCAGAAGATAGAGCCGACGATAAACGCGAAGATGGCCAGACGGAAGATTGTCTTGGCGCCGAACCGATCCGCCATCCAGCCGCTAATCGGGATGAACATGGCGAGCGCCACCATGTAGGACGTCAACGCCAGCTTGAGCGTAATCGGGCCGACGCCCAGGTCGGCGGCGATAGCCGGAAGCGCGGTTGAGATAACGGTCGCATCCATCTGCTCCATGAACAGGGCGACGGCAAGGATGAGAGGAACGACAACGGTTCATGGAGCAATCGGTTACAGGCTGGGAAGCCGCTGGTGTACCCGGATCTCCGGCGGGTGCCAACGGTGGGCGGGCAAGCTTATCGCAGGATCGACCCATCACGACTGCGTGACGCCGGTTTCCGGAAAGCAGGAGCCGCATATCTTCCCGGGCACAGTCTGAATGCCAGTCGTAGATCAGGGGAGAACAACATGAAACTGCCATCAATGGGTCGTCGCACGCTATTGGGAACTGCGGGTGCGGGGTTAGTGGCGGCGCCAGCCATTCTGACCGGGAAGGCCAGAGCGCAAGAGACGAAGCGATTGGAGATCAACCGAGCCATGCCGCCGCAGACCGACCGCTTCGACGTGGGAAGCTTCAGTGTTCTGGTGGTCAAGGATGGATCACGGGCGTCGGATTCGCCTGGCGAGACGTTCGGGACGGACCAGTCGGCGCAGACCGTGGGCGAGCTTCTTCGCCAGAATTTTCTTCCCGAAGACCAATTCGTCAACAGCTTCGCCCCGGCCTTGATCAACACGGGTAGCGAAATTATCCTGTTCGACACCGGTATGGGACCCGGCGGGCGCCCGCAGGGAATGGGCCGACTTATCGAAGGATTGACCGCTGGCGGCTATACGCCGGAAGACGTAACCGTTGTGGTGCTGACACATATGCATGGCGACCACATCGGCGGCCTCGTGGAGGAGGACGGCAGCCCGGCTTTCCCGAATGCTCGCTATGTTGCGGGACAGGTGGAGTATGATTTCTGGACTGATCCCGCTCGGGTGGGAACGCCTGCCGAGAACGGCCACCAGGCGGTTCTCGAAAAGGTGAAGCCGCTGGCCGACAAGATGACCTTTATCGGAGGGGGCGAAGAGGTCGTGCCCGGCATCACCAGCATGGAGGCTTTCGGCCACACCCCTGGGCATCTGATTTTCAACGTGGAGTCTGACGGGCGCCGACTGATGATGACCGCAGACACCGCCAACCACTACGTTCTTTCGCTGCAGAGGCCGGATTGGGAGGTTCGCTTCGACATGGACAAGGAAATGGCGGCCGAGACCCGCAAGAAGGTCTTCGACATGATCGCGGCGGATAAGGTCGCATTCCTTGGCTACCACATGCCGTTCCCGTCGGTCGGCTATGTGGAGAAGCTGGATACCGGATACCGCTTCGTCCCGAAGACCTACCAGTTCGAGATCTAAACCTTAGGATCTTCGGCAAACTCGCAGGCAAAGCGCCTGCGGGTTTTTGCTATTCCCTTCCCGTCATAACCGTGTTACCAGCCCTCGCCAACTTCCCATTCCCGAAGACCGCATCCGGCGCCTCCCGACCGGAAGGACTTCCTTTACTGAAGGAAATTGGCTCATGGCACGCATTATTGAATCGGCAACCGGCGCAGATGCGCTTACATTCGACGATGTGCTCCTGCAGCCGGGCCATTCAGAGATCATGCCGGGGCAGACGAACATCGCCACGACGATCGCACGCGATATCGACCTCAATCTTCCAATTCTGTCTTCTGCGATGGACACCGTCACAGAAGGACGTCTGGCTATTGCCATGGCACAGGCGGGCGGTATCGGTGTCATCCACCGCAACCTCAGCCCCAGCGAGCAGGCCGAGGAGGTCCGTCAGGTCAAGAAGTTTGAAAGCGGCATGGTCGTGAACCCGGTCACGATCGGGCCGGATGCGTCGCTCGCTGAGGCGCTTTCGCTGATGAAGATTCACCGGATCTCCGGCATCCCCGTCGTCGAAAACGGCGGAAATGGTGGCCAGAAGACAGGCCGCCTCGTTGGCATCCTGACAAACCGGGACGTCCGGTTCGCATCCGACCCGTCGCAGAAGATCTACGAGTTGATGACCCGCGAGAACCTCATCACGGTCAACGACAATGTCGACCAGAATGAAGCCAAGCGTCTTCTTCACAAGCATCGCATCGAAAAGCTGCTAGTCGTGGACGGGCAGGGTCATTGCGTCGGCCTAATCACCGTC
>DASYHX010000477.1:0-3214 GCA_035998065.1 Pseudorhizobium sp. | reverse complement strand
CAGTCGCGAAACTAGGCAATGGGAGCCTGAGTCCCTTGATCTCGAATTCTCCGCCATGCACCGGCATGAACCGGACCTCAGGGCCTGTCAGGGGCTCGGTTTCACCGGTGATGTGGACATGCCCGGCAATAGCGATGGCTAGGACTCGTTCCCCTGCGAGATGTGGCACGTCAACGCGCACGGCACGCTGGCCGACAATGACTACCCTCGGCTCAAGACCGGGCGTCAATAGCTGGAACAACCGCCAGCAACCGTCCGGCGTGGCCCGATATACGCCGCTATCGTGAAAATCAAAGCTCCAGACACTGTCGATCCAGGGGTGCGTCGATGCGCGCCTTGAAAAGTCATACGCCACGTGCCGATCCTTTACCTCTTACGCGCAAATTCGGTCCCTCCCCTGCCGAGGTTCAACTCGCACAAGGAAATTAGCCATCGAAGATTTGGCCGTGCAAATGAGATCGCAACAATACCTTAGCGCCAGAAAATCAGTGCCATTCCGACAACGACGAAGACTGCTCCGGTCCACGCTCCGGGAGCGGGCGCTTCACGCGTCTTTGCCCAAAGCATCGGCAGGATGATCACGGGTGTGGTTGCCGAGAGCGTGGAGACGATGCCAACCTTGCCGCCTGAAAGAGCGAAGAGCAGAAGCGTCATCCCGAAGGCCAGGGCGATGACGCCGGTCAAGGCCGTTTGCAAGAACACGCTCATCGTCAACGGTCCTTTTGGTCTAAAGGCTCCGATCGGCAGTTGGGTCAGCATGGTAAGGCAGAGCGCGGCAACAGCCACGCGCACCATTGAGGCGACAACCGGATCGATACCGGTCGCCATCACCGGGCGAGCGATCAGAGAGCCAACAGCTTGGCTTAAAGCTGCCAGCAGGCCAACCAGAACCCCGAGCCAAAGTGGGCCTCTTATCGTTTCCCAGTGGTGCACCTGATCGCGGCGCTTTCCGAACAGGATCGCGAGAAGCACGCCGAAAAGTGTCAAGCCAATGCCGGCCATGGCGGTCACGGAGAGCTGCTCGCCAAGCACGAGCCACCCAAGCACAGCGGCCATCGGTGCATTGAGTGAGAACAGTATTCCAGATCGCCGCGGGCCCAACCTGTTCAAGCATGTGAACAACAGAGTGTCGCCGACGAAGATACCGACGAAGCCAGAGAGGAGCAGGGGCCATAGCACGTCGGGCTGGAGTTCACGCCCTGACCCGGATGCAAGAACATACAGCCCAAGCAGAAGTGCTACAAATAGTTGCCGCGTCCTGTTGAAGACCAATGCGCCCAGTTGGCCAGCGGGACCAGCTGAGAGCAGGGCTGTCAGCGCCCAGCAGGCTGCAGCGCCAACGGCCGCCAATTCGTAAATCGGCATTTATTCCTCCCTGTCGCGACCTGCTCCTCCGCTTGCTCTCTTTATCGTGGCCTGCTCGCCCATCGCAGGTTCTGACTGAGCCCACCATAGCCGTAGGCGTCGCCATCGACAGCGTGGACAAGGACGTAGCTCGCTTCATGCGCTGGGCCAACCAGATGGTTCATACCGTCATAGACGCGCCGCACCCATTCGGTCGTCTCATCTTTGGTGTTGGTGTGCTCGGTGATTGAGACCTCGACGTAGAACGTCCCTAGTTGCTGGTCGGCGATAGTCGCCCCGCCGACATACCAATCGGCGGGATCAGCGCTCTCGACCAGCACCGAGGTGACTGCAGGGTCTTTAAGCAGGATTTCAGCCGTGAGACGGGAAAGCAGTTCTGCGACCTCCAGTTTGTGGTTGCGACCGTCGCGGGAAGCGATGAAGCGGGCTTTGATCATTGGCATCGCGTGTCTCCTTGTTGCAGGAGCATATTGCGCGAACCTCATCATAGTGAGAAGATAGCTTAAACTATTCTAGCCATATCGATTTCATATGTTAGATCTTGAAAGCGTACGCCTCTTCATTCTCTCAGTCGAATTCGGAAGTCTGACGAAGGCGGCCGAAGCGGCGGGCACAGTTCAGCCTGTCGTCAGTCAGAAACTCAAGACTCTCGAGCAACGCCTCGGCAAGCGGTTGATCGACCGGACGCCGCGATACCTGCGGCTGACAAATGACGGTGAGATCTTCTTGCCAAAGGCGCGTGAACTGCTCGCCAAGCACGAGGAAGCGCTGGCTTTCTGTGAGGAAACTCCGGTAAACTTCTCGCTGGCCGTCAGCGACCATGCGATCGGAAGCCGCCTGTCATCGGCCATACGAGCGGTGCGTGCGGCGCTTCCAGCCAATGCGGTTATCGAGGTGACCGTCGGCTTTTCCCGTCATGTCAAAGAATCCTTCTCGGCGGGCACCGCTGACGCGGCCCTCATCAGGCGCAACGGCGGAGGTAGCGAAGGGGAAGTACTGCGCACAGACCGGCTAGGATGGCGAGCCACTCCTAAGTGGCGACCACGCTCCAACAGCCCCATTCCGTTGGTGTCGTTGGGCTCAGATTGTGGCGTTCGTCAGATCGCCCTGACCGAACTACAAAAGGCAGGCGTCGACTGGCGCGACGCCTTCATCGCTGGAAGTTGTGCGGCACTGTACGAAGGGCTGCTTGCCGGGGCTGGTGTCGCGCCGATGGGGGACATCTGCGCACGCGGTCTGCCTGACCGCGGTCCCGAACTCGGGCTTCCGCGGCTACCAACGTCGCAGATTGTTCTTCTTTCCCGTGCAAGGACACCGGCTCATGCAGCGGCGATAAGGGCGCTGGCAGTAGCCGTTTCCGGGAAAGCGTCCTAGTCAGGCAGGCACTGACGGCTTCTGTGTCCACATGCTTCCAGTGCTCGGTTCCAATTCCCTTGCCCAAAGCAGGCGATAAACATCTCGGTTTAGCGCGCTAAATCGACAACTGAGGTGGGGCCGGACCCGAAAGCTCCGCTCGCAAACAAAGTACACGCCGAAGCTGCTGCCAGGCCTGCCTTACCAAGAAGTTTCTAACCCATTAGGGTTCGTCAGCGCTTCTCAGCGATGGCCGATTTTTGCCCGGTGTAACGCCAGTCTGAGTGTCGGATAGCGGCAGAATTCGTCTGTGCGGGGCATGCATCTGTTATTGGCGACGTTAACTGCCGGACACTAGCTCGTCGCGGACTGAAGTGTGGAGATCTCCCCAGCACTCGGCAATCTTGCCCTCGGCAAAGCGGTACAACGCCAGCTCCTGTGTGCTGATGATCCGCCCAGTCGCCGGTATACCGCGGAAGGAGCCGACATGTGTGCC
>DASYHX010000444.1:0-6855 GCA_035998065.1 Pseudorhizobium sp. | reverse complement strand
TCCGGCCTTCCGAGTGGATCGAGGCGGAGCTCTCTCAGGACGTAAAAGATGGATGGAAGCTGAAGGTGCAGAACGGCAAGAGCACGAACGGCCGGTCGCACGGGCCGACCAGAACCTTGTTGTGGCGCAGCTGCAGCGAGGAGGTGCTAGCGGTCCGGAATTGGCTGGAACATCTCGAAACATGTCTACCCCGCGACAGGACAGGAGCGCGCGTAGGCTGGAAGACCTACTATGCTCAGCTCAGGGACGCTCTCTACGAGGTTTGCCAAGAGCTATGGCCGCGGCGGAGGCGTCGACCCAGTTTCTACTCAACCCGGCACACCTTCGCCGCTGCTGCGAAAGGGGTTCTGACGCCAGCAGAAGTCGGCGCGTTGTTGGGACATGGCACTGACTTCACAGCTCTGACGCACTATGCGCGACCGCCGAAGGGAAGTCGCAAACTCCCGCGATTCATGCTGCCTGCACCTGATCCGGCCGAGGTGCTGCGAGTGCGGCAAGTACTTCAAGAGCGGTTGAGCCGCGCGGGTCCTCTCCCGACTGACCTTGTCCGGACGCACGAATGGGATCGAGGCCATAGTGAAGATCAAGATGCCGTGTCTGCCGAAACATCCGGCGAACCGGGCATGTTTCCGTTCTGAGGTGCCGGCGCCGAGTCGTACCACCTGCCGCCCCCGAACCCCGACTTGAACCGATCGGGATGTCCTTCGCCAGGACTGAAAGCTCCGTTCCGGACGGTAGCTGTACGCTGTGCTCCCGTTTCGGGATGCGCAACCTCTACTCCATCACCAATGTCAGGCGGCGATCCTCCAGTTTACCCGCGCGATGCGGGACCGGACCGGCAATCTGCCACCGCTGCCTGGCGTCTTCCCGGATTTTCCGGCGCCCGTGATGCCGAACGGGGAGGGCGGCGAGCGCGAGCTGACGATGATGCGCTGGGGCATGCCGTCGCCGCAGTTCGTCCTGAAGGGCCGCACGGTCGACAGCGGCGTAACCAATGTCCGCAACGTGAAGTCGCCGCACTGGCGCCGCTGGCTCGGCCCGGCGAACCGCAGCGTCGTGCCGTTCACCAGCTTCTCGGAATACGAGACGACGGCAGAGGGCAAGAAGTTGCCGGTCTGGTTCGCCCGCGACGAGAGCCGGCCCCTGATGGTGTTCGCAGGGATCTGGACGAACTGGACCAGCGTACGGAAGACCAAGGAAGGGGAGGTGAATGCCGATCTCTACGCCTTCCTCACCTGCGAGCCGAACGCCGTCGTCGCGCCGATCCACCCGAAGGCGATGCCGGTGATCCTGACGGAGCCGGAAGAGATCGACGTCCGGATGCGGGCGGAGTGGTCGGAGGCGTGCGCGCTTCAGAGGCCGCTGCCGGACCACGTGCTGCAGATCGTTGCGCGGGGGGAGCGGAAGGACGGAGAAGCGGCCTTCTAGCGATCGAGGTACCGCGTCGCCGTGTCCGACTGATGCGCGTAGCCGGTCTGCCGCTCGATCTCCCGCATGACGCTGTTCCAGTAGCGGCCGGCACGCCGCAATTCCGGATCCTCATGCCAGCGAGAATCCTTCTGTGCCGCCTGGCGTCGATCACGAGCCTCGAGCCATGCGCCCTGAGGACCGTGCAACGTGACCAGCACAGTCGCCTCCTGTCGAATCTCGGGTGGGCGACGAAAGAGGCGGGCGAGCAGGCGGCGGATCAGGGTGCCCCGAACGGCGAGTCCGCGGCCTGTTTGATGGTCGTGTTCGCCCGTACCCGCGCGCTCACGTTCTTGCTGCCGCATCCGGCGCACTTCACCGGCGCATTCCAACGGGACGTATAGCTGGTCGCGGCCCCATAGCTCGATCGCGCGGGCGAGGGTGAGGTCGAGCGATCGGTAGCAGTCGTCACAAGCCCAGGCGAGACCCATGCCGTTGTCTGCAAGGTCACCGAGGGTGGAGATGGTGATCGGCTTCGGCATGGCTCGGCAGGGGCCTGAGAGACGAAGGGGCACGCGGCCGAACCGGGAACGTTTTGATACACCAAAGAGGCTGGTTTCCGTTCGGTGTTGCAAATGTGGCCCGAAAGCGCAGTGATTTCAATGCCGTCTGCGGGCGCTGGAGGCCTCGGAGGGAATCGAACCCCCGTGCAAGGATTTGCAGTCCCATCAGCGGCTTTGAATTCGCACGGCTTTCGCCGGCCATGTCGCGTTCATGTCGCGTCAAGACAGAAGGGCAGTCGCCGCAGCAGCCAATTCGTCGTCAGCGTCATCCCTCGGAAACAGGTGTCCATAGACGTCCATCGTCATCACGATCGACGCATGGCCGAGCCGCTCCTGGACCATCTTCGCCGGCAGCCCGAGCCCGCCATCCTCCCGGCGATTGATGCACCAGGAGGCGTAGAAGTGCCGAAGGGAGTGCAGGCCGCTGTACTTCGCGGCCATGACCGGCTCGCCCTTCCTATCGACCTCACCGGTGGCGACCACGACCCCGGCCCGGATCATCGCGGGGATCAGCCCGGAGCGGACGATGCTGGCATGGGTCCGGGATGCCCCATCGTCGTTGCCGAAGACGAGGATGGAGTTGCCGCCGCTCCGCAGCCGGTGCTCCTTCAACGCATTCATGACGAGGGGCGGGACAGGGATCTTACGCGTGCCGGCTTCCGACTTGGGGGCTCCGACCACGCCGTAGGCATCGATCCGCTGGTTCACGCTGATCAGGTTGCGCTTGAAGTCGACGTCCTGCCAGCGGAGCCCGCGAAGCTCCGAGGATCGCATCCCGCTGAAGATCGCGGTGATCAGCAGCGGGCGCCAGGCACCGTCCAGGGCGCCGACGAGCGCCTTGATCTCTTCGCGGGTGGGAATGTCCACGCCGACCTCGATCCGGCCCTTCTGGCGCCGCTCAGCACGCCGGTCGCGTCCCTTCCGGCCGCTGCGGATGTCCCGCACCGGGTTCCGGGTGGCGAGCCCGCGCTCGCTGGCGTCGGACAGGATCGACCCGAGTGACGTCAGCACCTTCCTCGTCATGATCGCCGATCGACCATCCTTGCGCATCCGGTCCTCGAAATCGCGGACGGTCGGCACCGTGATCTTCGACAGCAGCGTCGAACCGATCAGCGGCTTGATGTGCAGGTCCAGATGCGCCCGGCGCTGCTTCATGGTCGACTGCTCGAGGCCGGCGTTCAGGCCCGAGGTGATCCACAACTCGCCGGCCGCCTCGACTGTCACGCTCGCGCTGTCGGCGACATGCACGCCCTCGCGCACCTCGACGTTGGCGGTCGCGGCGAATGCGTCGGCGGCCTTTTTCCGCGCGAAGGTTTTCAGCCGGCGCCTGCCGGTGGTGTCGGTGTAATCCACGATCCACGCGGTTCTTTCAACGCCTTTGGTCGTCCAAGATCGTTTGCGGACGCTCATTCTTCGTCGGGCCCCACTTCCCAGCCGCGATTTTCTACTTCGATCGCACGGTCGCCCAATTCCGGGTAGGTCTCCAAGAGCTCTTCCGCCTGCCGCACGAAGTAGAACAGTCCCGGGTCGGCGTCCTTACCGGCTTGGTCCAGTTCGCCTCTCAGCCTCCAGATGTAATTCCGGAGAGTCGGCACGTACGGGAAAGCCTCTTCGAGAGCGAACCGAATTTCGACATCCGGGGTCGTGCCGCTCTGGTTCGCTTTCTCGTTGATCCTTGATGTCAGGCCGGGCGGCAGATAGACGCGAATCCACCCCTCCGCATCTGGCGAAATGACATGTCCGATGCGCGCGATGATCTCAGCGTTGAGGCTCCGCCCGTTCGCTTCTGCAGCTTCCTTGAGACGGTCTCGAAGCCCTGGGGGAAATCGAAGCTGGTACTGGTCAGACTTGCTGCGGTTCTCAGCCATTTACGCCCCCGTACATTCATACCTACCCATCGGATATGTTTTCGCTTGACGCCAGTCATATCCGTTGGGTACGGTTAAGACATATCCAACGGATATGGTCAACGAAGGGTTACCAAGGATGACGAAAGATAATGATGACCGGCTTGATCTGGTGTGGGGCATCCATGCCATCGCCCAGGTAATCGGCCGCACTGACCGCCAGACATACGACATGCTCGCATCCGGCCACCTGCCGGCCCGGCAGGTCGGAAATCGCTGGGTCGCAAAACGTGATGCGCTGGAGCGGTTCTTCGAAGAGACAGCCGCGTGACCGCCAAAACGGCGCGGCCCGGCGTGGAGTCCAGACCCGCCGAGCCGCCGATCAAATCCCACCCCTGCGAGGACAGAACCATGACCAGCAATCTGAATAACAGCCGTCCGTCCGCGAAACCACCCGTCTTCAGCGAACTGCTGAATCGTGAAGCGCTCGCGAATGTACCGCTCGAGCAAGTGGACGACCTCCTCTCCGCTGTCGGGACACTCTACGAAATAACGCTCGCTTTCGGAGCGCAGAGGCGCTTCCAGCGGAACGACCCGGCTTTCCCCTTTGCGCTGGTTCCGAACGCCGCCGGCGAAGCCCTGGAGGATCTCAACGATTCCATCGGCAAGTTCCTCGACGGGATTTTGGACACGAAGAGAGCCGCGCATCTGCAGAACTTTGTCAACGCTGCCGGCGACACGCAGGACAGCAGGGCGTGGCGTTCGGAATCCTGGATCGCGTGGGACGGCGAGGGCAGGAAGCCGCGCGACGGTGACTGCGTTGCGGTCCGCTATCGATACGGATCGGAGAAGGTCGGCGATGCGGGTAGTTTCGAGTGGTGGCGGGGGCTTGAGCCGAGTGCCATCGACATCATCGCCTACCGCTTGGTCGATGCGAGTGAGGTGGCAGCGTGAGCGACCTTTCCCACGAGAAGGAATGCGCACCGGTCGGGGATTTGATCCGCGCAGTAGCCGACCGCGCTGCCGAGGAGATCTTCAGACAGACGATCGTCCTCGTTGACACGCCCGACTTCAGACAGGTCGCCGACGGTGCCGTTAAAGCGGCGGTCGACGAGTTCCGGGCCTTTTGCCTCAAGGATGGAGCCAGCGGGCATGATACGGATGTCGCTGCGCAGTTCTTTCATCGGGAGATCGTTCGGGGCTGCAAGCGCCGTGCGTATTTGATGCCGGACCAAGGGGGTAGCGCATGAGCGCCGCCCCCGAAAAGGCCAAGGAGGAGCGGCGCCGAGCAAAGGATCTCACAGGGATATTCGAGCCCGACGCGGGAGAGACGACTGGCGCACCGCGGTCGGGTTTCGATCGGGAAATCCTACAAAAGGAGCCTATCCCCTTTCGCTGGCCCACCACCATGACGGAGCGTCGGAAGGTCGTCAGGATGTGGCGCACGATCGCCATGCGGGTGTTGCACGACCTGGAACTGAGCTTCCGCCTGATGGCGGTGATCGACGACCACATGATGTGGGGCATAGGTGAGATTTGGGCCTCGAGCGAGAAGCTCGCATCTGCGGCCGGCGGGTGCAACGAGAAGACGATCCGACGTGACATTCAGAAGTTAAAGAAGCTCGGCTTCTTAATCGTTGAGAATGGATATCGGACGGTATCTGCCGGTCAGCGAGTGAAGACGCGAGCGATCCGGCTCGCCCTTCCTAGCGATTATGATGGGGACGTTCCCGACCATGAAGACGATGACCAAACGGACACCCGTTGTCCAAATGGTCGCCATGACCAAACGGACACCCGTTGTCCGGAGGTAGCGGACACCTGTTGTCCGATCATCGTTCCTTACGTAGACGCGAACTTCGGAGGCGGCGGTGCAACTTGACCTGTTCGACCGACCGAAAGGGCCGACTACCCTTTACGTGTTCCCGCTCGCTTGCCGGAAAGGTCTCGTCGAGGCCACCGCTCGCGAACTGGCGTCGAAGGACTATCACGCCGGTCGCGCCTTCTGGTCGAGACACGCCGCCTTGCTCCGCAGGGAACTCAAGGCGGCCGGCTTCACCCCGTCGATCATTGCCGAAGAGATAAAGCGGTATTCGTCAGCGGTGGGCCGTCAGGCCCGTTTCATCAATGAATACCAATGCGCCCGAACCGAGGACGCACCATAGGCGCTTAGCCGCGGCGCCCGCACCGGTCGCGAAGCGGACGGCAGGGGTTCGGGGACCAATAGTCCCCGGCCCGGGGTTTGGGGGCGGGAGCCCCCATGCGTCTTCACGCGATAGATAGGCGACGGACCTGTCTCAGAGACAGCTGATCAGACGGAGGTGCAGCATGAGTATCGACGCAATTTCAGAGATCGACCGATCGCTCGACCGATGGCGCCGGGCCTGCGAGGTCGTAAGGCGAGGCAATCGCTCGCAGGCGGATTTGAAGGACATGTCGCGTCGCCTGATGGATCTCGACGAGGCTATCTATGCCGCCGAGAGGCTTCCGCAGACGGATGAAATCAGGGCGGCTATTCGGCGTGGCCACGCAGGTATGCGAGGTGCAGCGTGACCGACCAGAATGGCCATGGGATCGCAGAGTCGCTACCAACGGGGTCTTGGAGCGAAGACGATCTCTGGGCCTATCGCGAGTTTCTCAGCAGTCGATTGGCCGGCTGGATGGTCGTCCTCGGAACCAATCGTGCGGTGCGGCTGCACACCGATCTCGTTCAAGCCCGACCCTCCTTCGATCGAATGAAGGAGGCACTGGAGGCGGGAAGCGACGTCGAAGACCTATGGCCGGAGCACCTTCGAGAGATCGTGAGATTCCAGTCGCGGCACATCGTGCCGCGGGAAATCAACGAGCCAAGCAGCGCCCAGTTCGGTGATCGCGACGTGGAGGGCTTCCTGCCGTTCGCGGTGTCAAACGGCCTTCAAAATTGACCCCCGATCGGCGTCCAAAATTGACCCCCTGCGGCGATGGCTGCTTGCCCGGTCCGAGCGGATCGAAGCCGGAGGCGAAGAGGAGATCGGACCGGGCGCGTTCTGTGCTGGAAG
>DASYHX010000426.1:0-1550 GCA_035998065.1 Pseudorhizobium sp. | reverse complement strand
GCTGAGACCGAGTCGTTGGCTACCGCCGATATCGCGGTCGATATCGCACTCGGCGCACTCCAGATTGCCGCGCCTGGCTTGAAAATATCCAACATCTGTAGAGCAACAGCTCCGATCCCGGCCATTTGGCGGGCAGATGTTTGGGTAAGTGAGGGCCAATTCCGACAGAGCACCAGTAATCACTCCCCCGCTCTCACCATCTCCCCTGAACTATTCGCGGATGTCATAGCGAACAAAGTAGGTCAGTCGCTTGATGTTATGGGAGAAAGGCTGGCTGAGTACCTCGGGTCGAGAAGCGTCGTGCCGCTCCTAAATGAGTCGTGGTGCAACGCAACTTACTGGTTCCATGAGGCACTTGCTGAGTCGTTGGACACGGTGGCCGTCGTGAAGCTCGAAACGGCAATTGAAGTACTGCTGAGGGCCGAAGATATGAGCGGCAGCAAGAGCCGTATCAAAAACAGCTTTGAGGCAATCTTCGGCCTAAATGGCTCAGATTCGCTCCCTGGAAGCAGCGTTACCGTAGATCAATTCGTCCTTAACATTGCAACCGCTCGCTCGCGTGTTGTCCATGGCACCTGGCCCACCATCCATACCGATTTACCAGGCTACAGAAGGCAACAGCCAGTTAGTCGCGCGGAAGTGGAGATGTTGGCTAGCAAGTTGCTGATCGAAGTAGCACACTGCATCGAGCTTTACACCAAGGCGGGTGAGACTGCGGACGACACGGATGCGTTGCTGAACTGGGTGAAGTCGCAAGGGCGACAGCTAGACTAGGGCCGGCAATACCCTGACCGAATGTTTCTTGTGAGCCGGAACTGCTTGGCGGCAGTGTTTCCTAGGTCCACGCCCCACTTCTAAACCTGTCTAACCGTCGGGAAACTGGCTGAGCAGCGATGCCGTCTCCCCTCTGAGGCGGACAATCTCAGCCAGCAATCGGCCGTTCTCCCGCTCTGCGGCGTCTGCCCTCTGAGCCTGGTTGCCAAGGGCTTTCTCCACCTTCGCCAGCTTGCTGAGGAGGTCCCGCTTGGTGAGGGCACGGCTTTGGTTTTGCAGCTTCATGTGCGCGGACCTTTCCCACGGTATGCCTTCGCTGCATGGGCTCCGCAGTAGACACCACGCACTGCCGTTTGCCCGCAGTAGAGCCAAGGCGTGGCATCTGTCACTGGCCACCGGCAAGAGGATCTGGCGAGGCTCATAATGCCCACCGGCTCAGGGTGCGAATCCACTCCCCGGTTTCGGAGGGTGACGTCCATGCAAAGCGCCTGAATTGCTGGCGTATGACGGTGCGAATCCGCAAGCATGAAAAGGGGGCTCATGGCTTGCCCTCCCACGCATCGGCGCCTATCTCGCTGCCGCCAGGTATCGGCTCTGACCATTCCGGCTCATCGAGAATATCTCCCCCATCTTCGTTGGGTTCTTCGGCGTCGTCGAAAGCGCTGGCGCAGTCGCCGTCTGCCCAATGGAGCTGGCTACCTTCCGGCGAGTAGGCGAAGCCACAACCCCATGGTGGGTTCACCCTGGCCTCGGGCGCGCCAAGCGTGGGCTCTAGG
>DASYHX010000393.1:0-7549 GCA_035998065.1 Pseudorhizobium sp. | reverse complement strand
AAGTCGGCTCTACCACGATGCGGTCGTGGCGGAATTGGTAGACGCGCAGCGTTGAGGTCGCTGTGGGGCAACCCGTGGAAGTTCGAGTCTTCTCGACCGCACCAAAGAAACCCGCTTCGGCGGGTTTTTTGCTTTTGGGGAGCCGCTGTCAAAGGGACGCACCTGTTCGGCTGTTCCTGTAATTCCCGAGATCTGCTTGATCTGTTTTTTTGTCGTTGTAGGTCTTTTTGGACGGAACGAAGGTTGCGGTATCGATGACGCCCGTGCCGAAGCGTCTTTGGACTGTCGCGATCGTTCCATGGCCTCCGGCTGAGTTCGCCGCAGCAGGAAAGAAGGGCTGATATTGTGGACAATGCCGCCATTGAGGAGATGTTTGCACCGCTTGGGGTGGTCTCTATCCGCCGGATGTTCGGTGGCAAGGGCATCTATCACAACGGGCTGATTATCGCGTTGGAAGTCGCTGACGAAATCCTGCTCAAGGGGGATTCGTCGACCGCACCGCTTTTCGAGGCGGCAGGCTCGCGCCGGTGGGTCTATCAAAGCACCCGTCGAAAGCCGGTTGCTATGCCCTACTGGAGCATTCCCGATGAAGCGGTCGATGATCCGGATGTGATGAGGACTTGGCTGCACCTCGCCTATGAAGCGGCGGTGCGCGCGCGCAGTTAATCTATTGGCGTGACTGCAACGCTGCCATTGCTTTGGTCGCGAAGACTGAAAGTGGCTCCGGCAGTGCCTCTGGCGGGAACCAGCCGAAGTCCGAGAGCTTGTCCGGCTCCACCAGCCGCGGTTCGCCGACAAAGTCGTCGGTGACGTAGATCAGGGACACCCAATGCTGCCGGTCAGCGCTTATGATCTCTTCGGTCACACAAAGGAAATCGACCCGTCCGATGCGTAAGCCGGTTTCCTCTTCGGCCTCGCGCCGAGCGGCTTCATCGGACGCTTCCAAGGCGTCGACCTTCCCACCAACGATATTCCAGTGGCCGGCTTCGGGTGCATTCAGGCGGCGATACAGCAGAACCATACCGTCCGGTCGCCGGATCACAAGCCCAGTACCTACGCCTGGAAAATCGACGCCGGGCGTCATCGTCACGAAAGTCAGGCCTTGCCGACGTTGGCCACAACCAGCATGAAGGCAGGAATGTCGTCGCCGAAGCCGACGGGCGTCGGGCCGTCGTCGTGATCGCGATGGCGGTGGCGCCGCTCGCGGCGGTCGTCATTGGCGGGACCTTGGCGATTACCTCGCGCGACCGGATGCGGACGGCGCTCGCCCCGCCGCTCCGAAGGTGCCGTTACATTCTCTGCGGGTGCTTCCACCACAACCTCTTCCTGTGTCTCGTTGTCGGCATCTACCGCGACCTCGATCTGCGTCCGGTCGCGCTTGCCCCGGCTGCGCTCCTTGTCACGTCCGCGACCTTTGCGGCCACGTTCGCCGGTATCATGACTTTCCATCGGAGCAGGCAGCGCCGAAAGGTCGCCATTCAGCCACTCGATGTTCTGAGCGATCAGTTTTTCGATCGCATCTAGATATTTACTGTCCGAACGTGTCACGAGCGTGAAAGCCTTGCCGGACCGGCCCGCGCGGCCGGTGCGGCCAATGCGGTGAACATAGTCTTCAGCATGGATCGGAACGTCGAAGTTGAATACGTGACTGACGTCAGGAATATCCAGGCCGCGGGCGGCAACGTCAGATGCGACGAGCAGCGTTATGTTGTTGTCCTTGAAGTTGGCAAGCATAGTCGTGCGCGACCGTTGATCCATGTCGCCGTGCAATGCACCAACGGAGAAGCCATGGCGTTCGAGTGAGCGAAAAAGATCTGCAACATCCTTCTTGCGGTTGCAGAAGATGATCGCGTTCTTGAGATCATCCTGTTGCTTGATCAGCTCGCGCAGAACGGCACGCTTTTCGTAGTCCTTGCTGTGCGAGGCGACGAGGCGCTGCGTAACCGTCAATGCGGTCGAGGAGGGCTTGGCGACCTCGATTCGCTCGGGATTCTGCAGGAAGCGGTCCGCGAGCTTTTGGATCTCCGGCGGCATCGTTGCGGAGAAGAAGAGCGTCTGGCGCGTGAACGGGATCATGTTGGCGATCCGCTCGATATCGGGAATGAAGCCCATGTCCAGCATACGGTCGGCTTCGTCGATCACGAGGACTTCCACGCCCGTCATCAACAGCTTCCCGCGTTCGCAGTGATCGAGCAGGCGACCCGGTGTGCAGATCAGGACGTCGGCGCCGCGTTCCAGCTTGCGGTTCTGCTCCTCGAAGGAGACCCCTCCGATCAGCAGTGCGACGTTGAGCTTGTGATTCTTACCGTACTTTTCGAAGTTCTCCGCGACCTGTGCCGCAAGCTCCCGGGTCGGCTCGAGGATCAGCGTCCGCGGCATACGCGCACGGGCACGTCCCTTTTCCAGGAGCGTCAGCATCGGCAGGACGAAGGAAGCCGTCTTGCCCGTGCCCGTCTGGGCAATGCCGCAGATATCGCGGCGCTGAAGCGCAGGGGGGATAGCGCCTTCCTGGATCGGCGTGGGGATTGTGTAACCCGCGTCGATAACAGCAGAAAGGACTTTCTGGCTCAGGCCAAGATCAGCAAATGTCGTCAAAGGTAATTCTGTTTCCGTTCTGGTTCTTCATAGAACACAAGCGTCGGTGCTCATCGAGCGCCCACAGTTGGCTGCCAGATAAGAGGAAACAGGTTCAGAGTCAAGGAAACCAGCTTGTCAATCGGGGTGCCGAGTGAATCGAACACACTGATGACGCTGCGCAACGCTCCTCAGTTCAGATAGGTATTGAGCTTCATTCCCGCGTTGAGGAAATGTACCGGATCCACGGTCTTGCTGTCGCGTCGGACCTCGTAGTGTACGTGCGGTCCCGTTGAGCGACCGGTGGAACCGGCGCGGCCGATCACAGCTCCTGCCTGCACCTGATCCCCTTCCGCGACAAGAATGCGGGAAAGATGACCGTAGCGCGTGGTGATGCCGTGCCCGTGGTCAATCTCAACAAGGTTTCCGTAGCCCCCCGCGAAACCCGCTGTGATGACTGTTCCGGCCCCTGTGCTGGTCACCGCATCGCCTATGCGGGCGCTGAAATCGATTCCAGCATGCAGGGCGAGCCGTCCGAGGAAGGGATCCATTCGGTTGCCATAGCGGCTGGTTATGGGTTGGCCTGGCGCGGGGCTTCCATAGGGCAGGGCCCTGGCGGTCTCCCGCATCGCTTCAAGGCGGGTAAGAGCAGCATCAAGTGTGCCGAGCGACTCATCGAAAGCGTTGCCCAGGTCAGGCTCGACAAACGGGCCGCCCAGGCCGTTCTCCTGCCCGACAATAGTGTCGACGTCGACCCCGGTCCTCTTCATGATGCCCGCCATGGCATCTGCCTTCTCGGCGGCGTCCAGCGTGAGGTGGGAGATCTTCTGAAGCTGCTCGCGTTCAATGTCCCTCAGAGATGAGGTTACTTCGGAAACGAGGACATCAGCTCCTTCCGGGATGCTGTTGCGCAAGGGGGCGTAAGCAAGCCCGGTAAACGATGTCGCGCCTTCAGCACGCCCAAGCAAGCTATCGATCGCGCCCGCAGCCGTTCCCCTCAAACCAGCCTTTTCGTCGGTTGGCGGCTGAACTTCGCTCTCGCCAGCAGGCAACAATCCGGATTCCTCGGCGCGTTCGTAAAGCGGGTCGAGCTTGCCGTGGCGGGAGAAGAGGGCCTGTTGCTGCTGCAGCAGTTTCTCGAGCTTCTGCTCCAAGAGTTGCTGATCCATCAGTTGTCGTGAGGTGACGCGGTCGAGCTGCTCGCGAAGCGCAGAGATCCGGTCCTCGTATTCGTGTTGGAGTCTCGCTTGGCGCGAAATTGCACTGCCGATGAGGTCGTCACGAACAAACAGGTAGGTTGTGGCAGCGAGGTAGCCGACGGAGAGCGACAGAACGGCGCCAAAGGTGAGGGCTGTCATCCACGGACGGATCGTCATGTGGCGAACCTTTTCTCCGCAGGCCAGGATGACAATGTGCTCAGGCCGTTTGCGGCCGAATGCTTTTCCTTCCACCCCTTGAGCCACCGTTACTCCCCAACGAACAATTCCATCGCGCTTCGTTGCCGTGACTACAGCAGTTTAAGGTTAACAGACGCTTAGGGGGCGTAGCAGTCACACCGCCAGAGCCTGGAGAACCTCTTCGGCATGCCCGGCAACCTTCACCTTTGGCCAGATCCTGAGCAGCTTCCGGTCGGGGCCGATGAGAAAGGTCGTTCGCTCGACGCCCATGTAGGTTCGCCCGTACATGCTTTTTTCTTTCCAAACGCCATAAACCGACGCCACTGCCTGTTTCTCGTCGGAGGCGAGGATGACCTTTAGGTTGTGCTTGATGGAGAATCTCTCGTGCTTCGTCACGGAGTCGGGGGAAACGCCGATCACTGTTGCGCCCGCAGCTTCGAAACGCGGAAGAAGATTCGTGAACGCGATCGCCTCTGCAGTACAGCCGGTCGTGTCATCCTTGGGATAGAAGTACAAGATGACGATCTTGCCGGCAAAATCGCTGAGCTTCACCATGCCGAGGGGAACTGCCGGCAGCTCGAAGTCGGGGGCGGTGTCGCCCACTTTCAATTCTGTCATGGGTTGTCCTTTCTTTCGCCAGTATGTTGAAGGATGAGCGCGCAAATCATGTATACTGATTTGGCCGGTTCCGGATCATGCGTCGCCAGCAGAGGTGAGTTCATCTATTAATGTCGGAAATTCGCGGCGAAAAGGTCAGCTTCGGCAGGAACGAAATCACGCCGCTGCACATGTTGCCGTCGGCACAAGCCGAAGACCCGATCATCGTGCACTGCCCGCCGAAACGCGGCCGAATCAATAGGATTGGCCGAATATTGGTGGGCCTGACGCTGCTGGTTCTTGCCGCGGCAACCAGTGCTTTCGTCGCCATCGAGGGCGGCGCCGTTGATGCGGCTCTCTCTGCCCGCGCCAGTGATGCCTTGAACGATGCGCTGGGGCCGCGCTACCGGGCAACTGTTGGTTCGGCCGCCATTCGATTCGATTCGGACTTCAGGCTAGCCCTGGAGGCACGCGACGTTCACGTCATCGAGCAGGCTTCGGGTCAGCATCTGTCCAAGGCGGCGGCACTGCGCATGGCAGTCGATCCTCTCGCCCTAGCCGCGGGGCGCATCTCCATCCGCCACATGGAGGCGGACGGGATACAGCTCGACGCCGGCGCGCTCCCGCAGGGCGATCCGATGGCGCTTGCGAAAGTCCGGGTCGACGCCCTTCCAAAGGCGCTCGAGCAGGCGTTTCAACGGCTCGACGAGGCACGCGGGCTGATGGAGCGGACCGGGACGGATACGATCAATGTTTCCGGGATCAATATTCTTTTGCCTTCCGCCCCGGGGCGGGCCGCCATTGCACTCAAGGTCTCTTCCCTTGATCTTGCCCGCTCAGCACCTGGTGAAATCTCCGTCCGCGGGAGCATTGCCCTTGACGATCAGACGGCTGAATTGCGGGCGACGGCTGCGGTCGTGGACGGCGTGACCTCCTCGCTCAACGCTACTCTGCAAGGACTTGAGGTCACACCTTTCCTGCTCCGGCGAGCAGAGGATGGGGCGCCGCGCGATGGGGTGCAGGGGAATGTCGATCTCAAGCTTTCCGCCGTTCGGGCCCGTGAAACCACGGCGCCAGCCATCAAGGTGACGATGACCCAGTCGCCTGGCCTTTTCTATTTCGACGGTATGGATCAGGAATTGTCAGGAGGGACTATCAACGCAACCTACGATTTCAACAAGCACTCGCTTGAGTTAGTCGATTCGCAGGTAAAATTCGGCACGACTGTGCTCCCGTTGAGCGGCGCAATCGTGGACCTGAACCGACTGAATGCAACGGAGAAACGGCCTGGATACGCAATCAGTCTTCTCGTCAGCGGTGGAACAGCTACGGCAGCAGGCTCCGGCGAGGCACCGGCCATCTTCGATCTGAGGGCGACCGGGAGTTATTTCTCTGCACAACGCGAGTTGGAGTTCAACGACATCCTTTTGTCCAGCCCGCTTGGCTCAATGGCGGGATCGTTGATGGTTCGGTTCGGTGAGGCGTCGCCAGAGATCAGCTTTGGTGGAGAACTGCCAATGATGCAGGTGGCCGGCGTCAAGCAATTCTGGCCGTTCTGGATGGCGCATAAGCCGCGCGAATGGGTTCTAGAGCACATGTACGGGGGGACCGTTACCGACGGGTCTATTGCCGTTTTCGTGCCAGCCGGGCGCATGAAAGGTCCGGGGGAGCCGTTGGACCTGGATTCAGACGAACTACGAATTGCATTCGACATCGACGACGTGCGCATCAACCTTCCTGGAGACATTCCGCCGCTCCGCGACGTGAAGGGACGTTTTGAGCTGAAGGGCGAGGTGATGCAGGCGCAAGTGGAAAGCGGGGCTTCCTACTTCCCCTCCGGCCGTTCCGTCTCGGTATCAAAGGGTATCTTCGAAATCGGTTCCACCTACAGCAAGCCGTTGATGGCAAATCTATCCGTCACGGTTTCCGGGCCTGCGGATGCTGTTGCGGAGCTCGCGAACTTCCACCCACTCAACGGGCTAAGAGGAACGGAATTTGCGCCTGAGGATTTCTCCGGCACTGCCAGTGCGGCAGTGCAAGCCCGACTTGGGCTGATTTCCGATCACAACCCGCCGGGCCCGGTCTGGAATGCCGAGATCGGTCTTACGGATGTCGCGCTGGGGCGGGAATTCGCCGGGCGCAAGATCAGCGATGTCGACGGTACGCTCATTGTCGACCGGCAGGCCGCCAGGCTGTCTGCTGGTGCCGCGATCGATGGCGTGCCGGCAGAGGTCATGCTGGTGGAGCCGGTAGGGGAAAGCTCGCCGGTGGCCAAGGAGCGGACCATCAAGGCGAGCCTTGACAACCAGCAGCGTGAAAAGCTGGTTCCAGGGCTGTCGGACATCGTAGATGGCACGATCCGCGCCGAGATCACGCGCCTCGACGAGACGCGCCAGCGTGTGTCGCTCGACTTGACGCGTTCCGCTCTCTCCGTGCCTTGGATTGGCTGGACCAAGGGAAGCGGCATATCCGCGAAAGCAGGCTTCGAGGTCGCAAGCGACGGCACGAGTGATATCATAAGCAATTTCAAGCTTGATGGCGAAGGTTTTGGGGCGGACGGAAAGTTCCATCTTGTCGGAGGCGCACTTCAGTCGGCGCAGTTTTCCCGCCTGAAGCTGTCGCCTTCGGACGATTATCAGGTCTCGCTGAAGCAGAATGGCGCCACCTTTGACGTTTCGGTCTCCGGCGCGTCCGCCGACATGAGGCCGGTGCTGACGAAAATACGATCTGGCGGGGGAAGCGACGGCGAAGGAACAGACGCAAGGAACGCCCGGATAGCGGTCAAATTGGAAAGGATGATCGGCTTCAACGAGGAGCAACTCGCGAACGTCTCGATGCTCTTCGAGACGAAGGGAGATACAATTGGCAGAGCCGATTTCTCTGCGGTCACCGCGAGTGGTGCTGCGGTCGTTAGCCAGATGGTGAAAGGCAACACGATTTCGATCACGAGCGGCGACGCCGGCGCGGTGGCCCGGTTCACC
>DASYHX010000348.1:0-19089 GCA_035998065.1 Pseudorhizobium sp. | reverse complement strand
GCAGGCGGACACCTGGTGACGCGAATGATAACCAGAACCTCTCCACTCTCCGCAAAGGTGCAGCGTCGCGTGGCCAATACGATATCGCTTTCCGGGCTGCACGACCTGCGGCCCTTGATGAAGACCACCATGAACACGCAGTTGAAGATCGACAAGGAAGAGGCATGGCGGGAAAGCCCTGCGCTGCTTGAGCCGATTAACGGTACCCGCGTCACCTGCTGGGTAGGATCGAACGAGCGATCTGAGTTCCTGCGGCAGAACGCCTTGCTTGCCAATATCTGGAAGGGGTTGGGAACGGAGACAGAGGTCGTGGAAGAACCGGATCGCCACCACTTCAACATACTCGATGCGCTCGCTGAACCAGGGCACCCGCTGATCGACCAGCTTCTGTCATGACAGAAAGAGGAGGCTGCCGCCTTAGGGCGACGACAGCCACCAGTATTGGATCAGGCCGCGAGAGCGCCCGATTTCTTCGCCACCCAACTGGCCACATAATCCATCAGCGCCGGCGAGAGGCAATCGTAAGGCTCCAGTCCGAGCTCCTTCAAACGTGACCGAATGGCGTCCATTCGACTGGGATCAACACCCGCCTCGATAACGGACGAAACGAAAGCCGCAAACTCCGGCGGCGCCCAGCCCGCTTCCTGAAACCGCTCCGGATGAACGAAGTCCAGGCCCTGGAAGGCATGCTCCCGCTCAACCGGACCATACATATGGACGCCGCATTCCCGGCACGCGTGACGCTGGATGAGCGCAGACGGGTCCACCACCTGCAGCTTGTCGCCATTTTCCAGCACCGTCACCTTGTCATGTGGCACGACGGCGACAACGGAGAAAACGGTGTCTTTCGGCTTCCAGCATTTCGTACAGCCACAGACGTGATTGTGCGCGATCTGCCCTTCGATCTTCACCTTGACCGGTCGGTCGGTACAGGCGCAGACAAGCGTACCTCCTGAGAAACCGGCGCTGGCCTGCTTTATACCATCATCCACTGCCGGATGTATGCGTACTGCACTTTCCATGGCATGCCACCTCCCCTGTTGAGCCGAACCAGTTCCGTTTCTCGGACGCTGCCTGTTCGACGGTGAACGGATCATTCCAACCTGCGGCGTCAGTAAACCACGACGCCCCGGATGCTTTCGCCCTTGTGCATCATGTCGAAGCCCTTGTTGATGTCGTCGAGCGGCATGGTGTGGGTGATCATCGGGTCGATCTGGATCTTGCCGTCCATGTACCAGTCGACGATCTTGGGCACGTCGGTGCGACCGCGCGCGCCGCCAAAGGCCGTTCCCATCCAGTTGCGACCGGTGACGAGCTGGAACGGACGCGTCGAGATCTCCTGGCCAGCCCCCGCCACCCCAATGATGATCGACTTGCCCCAGCCGCGATGCGAGCTTTCCAGCGCCTGACGCATGACCTTGGTGTTGCCGGTGCAGTCGAATGTGTAGTCGGCGCCGCCGATCAGGTCGCCCTTGCGCTTAGTCATGTTGACGAGATGGGCAACAATGTCGCCCTCGACGTCCTTCGGATTGACGAAATGGGTCATGCCGAACTTCTCGCCCCAGGCCTTGCGGTCGGGATTGATGTCGACACCGATGATCATGTCGGCGCCGGCAAGCCGCAGACCCTGCAGCACGTTCAGGCCAATGCCGCCCAGCCCGAAGACGATGGCGGTCGAACCGATCTCGACCTTGGCCGTGTTGATCACCGCTCCGATGCCGGTTGTCACGCCGCAGCCGATATAGCAGATCTTGTCGAAGGGGGCGTCCGGATTGACCTTGGCAACCGCGATCTCCGGCAGCACCGTGAAGTTCGCGAAGGTCGAGCAGCCCATATAATGGTGGATCTTGTCCTTGCCGATCGAGAAGCGCGACGTGCCGTCCGGCATCAGGCCTTGCCCTTGCGTCGAGCGGATCGCGGTGCACAGGTTGGTCTTGCGCGACAGGCAGGAGTAGCATTCTCGGCATTCCGGCGTGTAAAGCGGAATGACGTGATCGCCCTTCTTCACCGAGGTGACACCCGGCCCCACGTCGACGACGATGCCGGCACCCTCATGACCGAGGATCGCCGGAAACAGGCCTTCAGGATCGGCGCCTGAGAGCGTGAAGTCGTCGGTATGGCAGATGCCGGTCGCCTTGATCTCGATCAGCACCTCGCCGGCCTTCGGCCCTTCAAGCTGAACGGTCATGATCTCCAGCGGCTTTCCCGCTTGAACGGCAACGGCGGCGCGAACATCCATGTCAATTCCTCTCCTTGATCTCGCTCAGCCGGCTCGCTCCGGCCGCTCTGATGTCCGAAGCATTGATGTCGATCCGGCATCCTGCACCCGCTTCGCAGGGCCCTGCAGTCCTACTGCGTAATAGCTTGGTCCCGCTCGTCGAGGAGCGGGACGTGATACTCCAGCAGGAGGTTGTTGATCTCGTCCTGATGCTCCCGGATGTAGGTGTTCAGCGTCCGTTTCCACTCCTGATCCGATGGCCGCACTCCCATGGTGATGCGATAGGTCATCCGCTGGCCGCCTTTTTCCTTGATCAACGGTACCATCGCTAGGTCTGCACCCGATCTGCTCGCGTAATAGCCGGCCATCGGCCCCCAGACTACGGCTGCGTCGATGACGCCGTCGAGCATGTCCCGGATCATGACTTCGGCCATGGACGGAGCAACACGCGTATCCACCATGAGCGGGTAGACCTTGGCTTTGCGCATCAGCTTGGCGGCTGCCATATTAGCCGACGGAGGCGTCCCCTCCACCACCCCGATCCGCTTGTCTGTAAGCTTCGGATCCGTCAGCGTTTCTACGCCCGCCAGTTCGCCGTCCTTCTTGTAAAGCATCACATAGGAGGAGCGATAATAGGCATTGGTGTTCTGGACGAGTTCGTCTCCCTGCGCATAGCCCATGATGATATCGCAGCGATTGGCGCCGAGCGTGTTGCGAACGAAACCCGTGATCGAAGGAAACCAGGTATAGGAAACCGAGCTTCGTCCCGTTGCGTCCGCGACCATCTCTGCGAGCTTGTCCTCGAAACCCTCCCCACTTTTGTCAGTGAATGGCATGTTGGACGGATCGGCGCACACGCGCAGGATATTGGGATCCACGAGTTCACCGGCGGCGCCCAATCCCGCACTCTGGCCCTGCGCCTCAAGCGGAACAAGCATAGCTGCACAAGTAAGAGCAGCAATCGAACAGAGGAGGTCTCGAAGGGTTCGCCTCATCTCATCCCCCCATGCAAGATGCTTCATAATCCTTCGCCGCTTGCGGCTTGTCGGCCTTGTTCGGCGGCCTGCCGCGAGGAGCAGCATCGACTGCTCGTGCCCGCAGATAGATGTAAATATCGTCGAGGTAACAGTAGACATTCTTGTTGTCACCGAACGCAGGCATGACGTTCTCCCTGCCCCCGCCAACATTCTGTCGTCCCTCGGCTACGATGGAGAGGAAGGTGGGATAATCCATCGTCTTCATGCTCTCCGCCAAGGCGGGCGCATAGCTTGACCCGACGCCGTCCGGGCCATGGCAGACGTGACAATCGGAATGGTACCGGCGGTATCCACTGAACGTGTACCAATCGACGGTCCCGTTCTCGATCTTGAAGGTAGGCGTGCCTTCTGCGTCATAGAACTTTCCGTCCTCCTCGCTGACAGCAGCAGCTTTCTCCTTTGTGTCGGCTGACGCGGCGATCGTTGGGGTGAGAAAGGGAAGAAGTGCAGAAACAACGAAGGGAAAAACACGGAAATTCATCAAGCAACCTCATGCGAATCTGGCAATCAGCAACGGGATTGCCGGCTGAATCACGACCGGGCTGCATCTTCAGACAGCCCGGCCGCCCTTCGGAGGCATTTTAGTCGGGTAGGCCAAAGACCGTTAGCTGCCCCCCGAGCGTGGTGTAATCGGCCAGTGCTGCATAGCCACCTACGGCACCCAAGCCGGCGGTACCGACAACCTGGGCTTCCTCACCTGCATCGCGGCCCTGGCCAACGGCGCCATGCCAGGCCGCTGCATTTTCCGGAGCCAGAAGCCCTCCGGCCAATCCGATGCCTGCCCAGCCACCGACGCCCGACAGCACCGCGATGTACTGCTTGCCTTCATGCTCGTAGGTATTGATATTTCCGATAATTCCGGAGGGCGTTTTGAACTTGTAAAGTTCATTTCCATCCAGATCGACCGCCTTGATGTAGCCTTCCAGCGTGCCGTAGAAAACGACATCGCCTTCCGTCGCGAGTGCTCCGGACCAGACAGAAAACTGCTCTGGCTTCGACCACACGATCTCCCCCTTGGCAGCATCCCAGGCAATAAAGTTGCCCATGCCACCATGGCTATCCGGCGCGGGGTACATGGAGACCGTAGCGCCAACATAGGGTTGACCGGCCGTGTAGCTCACCCTGTAGGGTTCGTAGTCCATGCACACATGGTTCGTTGGAACGTAGAACAATCCCGTCTTCGGTGAGTAGGAGGCCGGTTGCTGGTCCTTTGTGCCCAGTGCCGCCGGGCAGACGCCGGTGGTGTTGGTATCCTCTCCGTTCTGGTGGGTAGAATACTGCGACACGACTTGTGGACGACCGTACTGGTCACTCTCTGGATCCATGACGACTTCGGTCGCCCAGTTCACCTTCGGATCGTATTTCTCTGCCACGAGAAGCTCGCCCGTATTGCGATCGAGCGTGTAGGCAAAGCCATTCCGATCGAAGTGCACTAGCACATCGCGCTGCTCGCCGTTGATTTCCATAGCGTCGACGAGGATATTCTCGTTGACCCCATCATAGTCCCACTCGTCGTGCGGCGTCATCTGATAGAGCCATTTTGCCATGCCAGTGTCAGCATCGCGTGCCATCAAGGTCATCGACCAACGGTTGTCGCCGGGTCTTTGCACCGGATTCCACGTGGAAGGATTGCCGGTACCATAGAACACCAGGTTGCTCTTTGGGTCATAGGCGAACCATCCCCACGTGGTCCCGCCGCCCGTCTTCCACTGTTCCCCTTCCCAGGTATTGGTTCCAGAATCCGGTCCAACGGGCTTGCCGAGATGAGTGGTCTTTTCCGGATCGATAAGTGTTTCCGAATCCGGCCCCATCGAATAGGCCTTCCAGGCGAGCGAACCATCGCTGAGGTTGTAGGCTGCCGTCCAGCCGCGCACCCCGAACTCAGCCCCTGAAACGCCGATGATGACCTTATCCTTGACCACCATGGGAGCCGCCGTTCCTGACTCTCCCTTGCCGCCATCGATCTGATCGCCGTTTTTGACCGACCAGACGACTTCTCCAGTCTTGGCGTCGAGAGCAACGACAGTTGTGTCGGCTTGGTTTAGAATGATCTTGCCATCGCCATAGGCAACGCCGCGGTTGACGGTGTCGCAGCACATGATCCCAATGACGTTAGGATCCTGCCGAGGCTCATACTTCCAGAGAATCTTGCCGTCGTTCTTGAGATCGAGGGCGTAAACGATATTGGGGAAAGGTGTGTGAACATACATCACATCACCGATCACCAACGGCCCACCTTCATGTCCGCGCAACACGCCCGTCGAGAAGGTCCATTTTACCTGTAGATCCTTCACGTTGTCTTTGGTGATCTGGCTCAGCTTTGAATAGCGGTGATTGGCGTAATCCCCAGTGGGCATCGCCCAATTCTTCGAATCTGCCGCTAAGGCAGTCAATTCGTCGTTGGCCAGCGCTGTGCTGGCAAGCGCGGTCGCCATGAAGCTGGCGGCAGTCAGAGACAGATACATGGATGTCTTGGTCAGGCGCATGCGAAGTCCTCCCGATGCAGTTATCACCCGAGGCTCGTCATCCCGGCTTACGGTCCGCATGGAGCCGCAAGCGCCGGTTATGAGCGTAGTCATGCTGTCTGGGATTGCCTTCCGTCAGCGTGTCACGGTGAATCTGGCCGGCAGAGGGCACCGATCCTGCCTGCCCAGTTTCACCTACGAAACCTTGCCCCTCCCAAAGGCAAAGCCTTGAAGACGAAACACATAAACAATCATAGGACAGCTTTCTTAACTAGGCAAGATTAAATACATCAATATGCTGCAATGCGATATTTATATTGCTATGCAGCAAGCCCAACTGAAGCTACATAATCATAGCACGGTTGAAGGAATACTCAGAAATGCTATTGTAAACCGCATGTTAAGTCTTGCAACGCAACCGCAGCATCGGCACGGCAGGGAGAAGCGTCAATGACCATCGCTAAGAAGTGGATCAAAGCTATTGGTCTCCTACCGGTGCTCATGTATGCCGGGAACGCTTCGGCCGCAGGCAATTATCCGACAGTTACGGTGGTTGACTACGTCTTTGGGTGCATGAAGGCTAACGGCAATTCTCGGCAGGCACTGGAGAATTGCTCCTGCTCGATTGATGTCATCGCATCCATCGTGCCCTATTCGCGTTACGAAGAGGCCGAAACTTTCAAAAGCCTTGGCCTCATGATCGGCGAGCGAGGCGTCTTGTTCCGCCAGAGCGCCGCAGCCAGATCTGCGACCAATGACCTGCGGCGGGCTCAAGCAGAAGCGGACGTCCGCTGTTTCTAGAAGGTGACCAATCCAGTTGCCAGCAATCCCTTGAAAGTCAGGTCGTGTCGGAAAACCGGTTCTGAAAGGCGAGCACCATGTCTTCAATGGCCTCTCTGTCCCTAGCAGATCGGGGAACAGCGACCTCAAACACCCCCATTACGTGCGCCGGCCGGGGTGACAGCATGATGATGCGGTCTGAAAGCAGCAGCGCCTCCCGCAAATTATGCGTCACCATCAGTGCCGTCGTCGGTCGTGCCGCCCAGATGGTCATCAAAAGACCTCGCAACCGCTCAGCGGTAGGCTCGTCGAGCGAGACAAACGGTTCATCCAGGAACAGTATAGCCGGCTGCGTAGCAAAGGCACGGGCAAGCGCGACCCGCCGCGCAAGCCCCAAAGAGAGCTCCGCTGGGTAAAGCGTCTCCAGGCCCGAAAGACCTAGAATTTCCAGCAGGTCATCGAGTGCCGTCTGCTTCAGCGCAGCAGGCAAGATCAAGCGGATGTTCTGCTCCACCGTCCGCCATGGCAGGAGAACAGGCTCCTGGAAAACTGCCGCAATGCGATGTGAGGCGTCGTCCGACACGCTGACAGTGCCGGAATACTCCCGGTCAAGTCCCAGCAATATCCGCAATGTCGTTGTCTTGCCGCATCCAGAAGGTCCCACAAGGCAGACGAACTCCCTTTCCCGAACCTCGAACGAAAGATCCCGCAACACGTCAATTCTGACGCCTTGGGAGGAATGAAACGTCTTCTCGTAGATTGCGACCTTAAGCGAGGCGGCGGCGCCAACGGGTTGCGTGCTGTTCAACGGGCTGCACCAAGAGGAGTTCGATTATCAACATCAGGAGAACGAAAGCCAATGTATAGGCGAGTATTCCCGCCACATCGAAGATCTGGAAATAAAGGTAGATCTGAAAACCGACGCCGTTGGAGCGCCCCAGCAGTTCCACCACAAGGACGATTTTCCAGATCAGTGCTATGCCCGACCGGGACGCTGCTGCAAGATACGGCTGAAGCTGCGGAATGAGAACGTGGCGCAGGCGATCGTGGGCGCTGAGATGATAGACGCGCGCCATCTCCATGTAACGATCATCCAGCGCACGGGCACCTTCGCGCAACGTTACGACGACGTTGGGAATTTTGTTTACCGCCACTGCGCCGATTGCGGCAGTCTCGCTCAAGCCGAACCAGATGTAGGAGAGAATGATGACTACCAGGGCGGGGATGTTGAGAAACAGAATAAGCCAGGGATCGAAAAAGGCATCCAGACTTTGATACCGGCCAAGAGCAATGCCCACGGCCGTTCCGATAACCATGGCAACAACATAGGCCGCACCAACGCGCCACAGCGTCATCATTAAATGATAGCCGAGGTCGCCACTTTTGAGTTCGCTCAAGGTGGTCTCCCATACGACCATCGGAGGCGGCAGCGCGCGGCTCGGCCAGATGCTCGACACTAGGTACCACACCACACAAAGTGCGATCAGGGATGCGGCTGTTGTCACCATCGGGAGCAATCCGCGGCGGTGAGGACGGTCGATCTCCTTTCCACCCTTCAAATGTTCGTCAAAGCTCATGCCTTCAACGCTGTCCAATAGGTTCCAGGCGCCAATTCCCGCGCCTTTCCTACCAGCTTCTCTCCGCCCAATCCTGCCAGAACCTCGTAGAGCCGGGCGGCATCCACTTCCTCCTCAGCAACAGGACGACGCGGAATCCCTTCCCTATACCGGTCGCGTAGAACCTCAAGTTCACGGCCATTCGCTCTCACCAGAGGCGTAAGGCGCACCCACTCCGCATCAGAAGTGGCCAAGAGCGCCTTTGCCTGAGCACTTGCCTTCAGGAACCGCATGGCAACGCCGCGATTCTCTTCGGCCCACGCCTCGCGAAAGACATATCCAAGCGCTGAGACCGGCCCCGACGCCCCCAGGGAGCGAGCCGCATCCTCAGCCCCGATCAGCCTTCGGAAACCTTTGACCTCCAATCGCGCACAGAAATGCCAGAAGTTAAGGACTGCATCCAGTTCGCCGGAAAGGGCCTTCTCTGAGAGCAAGGGAGGCGCGCCGTAAACGACGTCTGCCTCCGTCGCCAGATCCAACTGATGATCTTGTCGTGCAAGCCCCTGGATCAGCAGCCAGCTCTTGTCCAAAGGTCCGCCGGCAACACCAATCTTCTTGCCCTTCAAGTCCTTAAGGCTGGAGATTTCCCCCTCTTGCTTGACCATCACCGCGCCGACCGCCGTCGAATATGGCGCAAGCGTCAATGCCTCGCCCGCCGACCTTTGGCGGGAGACCCAGAGCCAATCGGAGACGATCACATCCAGATCCCCCGAAAGCATCGCTACATTCGTCGCATCTTCCCCCGCAAAATCCAACACCTCCAACTCGATGCCGTTGGCCTCATCGAACCGGTGATGTTTGACGCTATCTAACTCCCAGCTAACGGTGCCGAACTTCAATACGCCCACCTTTACCCGCGGAAGGTCGGGTGTGGCCATCGCCGACCGCCCCAAGGCCGTCACCATCAGCCCTAATGCGAGACCACCCAGTTTCCGTTTCGAAATCTGCATCATCCCCCCTTCTGAAGTTGGCTTCAGATATCTCGGCCATTGTCGGGATAGGCACATCTCCAGCGCATGATCCTGAAGCGCGGTCTGCTTTGCGACCATCGTGCGATATGGCTGGGCGCGGACGTCATGCATTGGAGAAGAGAACCTTGGCTCTCGAAATAGAGATGCTCATCGCGACAGCTGTTGGGGCTAGCCAGAAGACAAACGGTAATGATGAGATCGACGAGGTTCACGGAGCACCTTCCCGCAGCGACTGCGCATAGAAAAGCCGAGCTTCATGCTGCGCACGTTCTCGACGATGGCCTTCAAGGTGCCCAGTGAAGTGCCGAGCTCTCAGAATAAGCCGGGGAGAAGTCGCCGTCAACGGGCGCCGCCTTCGGGCAGTCGGCGTTCCCGACGTCTGTTGACACGTCATGCCGAAAGCCTAACTTCGTTCAGCGGGTATTGCTCAGGAAACTCTGTTGGCAGTGCCGAGCAGCGCGTGAACTTCGGGAGGAAGTAGAATGCAAGTTGCTGTTTTGGTAGGAGCCGTCGGCCTCATTGTCGCATCGGCAGGTCACTGTCTGGCGCAGGATGCGTCGGCCGGGGAGAAGGTCTTCGCCAAATGTAAAGCTTGTCACGTCGTGGACGCTGACACCAACAAGATCGGCCCCTCATTGAATGGCGTGGTCGGCCGCACCGCCGGCACGCACGAAGGTTTCCGATACTCCAAGGCGATGACTGAGGCCGGAGAGAGCGGCTTGGTTTGGAACGATGAAACTTTGACCGCTTATCTCCGCGACCCCAAGGGATACATCAAAGGCAACAAAATGGCGTTTGTCGGCCTGAAGAAGGATGAGGACCTTGCCAACGTCATTGCCTATCTGAAGCAGTTCTCCCAGTAGCGTAAGCCTCGGCTACCGCTTCTCCCACGTCTGCGAGATCACCTTAGCGAGTGCGTACAAACGCTGTTCGATCAAGGTCGGCACCTCGCAGACGAAGGTGAGGGACTGCACACGCTCCTGGAATATCCTCGTCTTGAGAATGAGTTGCTCGTTTCGAACGGCAATCTCATTCGCGTTCGCGTTCGCTTGCCCCCGCAGCTTATCCACTTCCGAGGCATCATGGCGCAACGCGGCAGCTATCTCTCGTTGGGCGTGGGCATAGCGACCGATACCGCTCATGACCTGGGAGCGCTCGCGGTTCATGTGGTCGAACAATCCCTGCATGAGCTTCGAGAGCTGCGCGGAGCGCTCCTCCGGTGCCAGCATTGCGGAAAAATCTTCGATCTTGTGTTCTGCCTCGGCCAATGGAACCCGTCGAGCTGCGAGTTCCATGACGAGTTGCGCAACGTCGGTGTCCTTCGCCCAGTCCGCAGCGGTGGGCGCTAGCTCGAGACCGTTCCAGATCTGACCGAGTGAAAGTTCCGGCACCTTGCGTTGGATGCAGGGCCAGTCAGGATCGTCCCCCTGCGCCGCAGGCACTGTCGTCGACAAGACACCGTAGAAAACGGTCACCACGACAAACCTCATCGTAGCTCGTGACATCATGAGTTTCCTCCTCCATCTCGCCTGCGGCTGAGCAGGCCTTTGGACGGGTCGTAGGCGAAAATTGCGCCGCCCAGGAACAGCAGGCTACAACCGACTACGACCGCAAGCGACCTCCAGTCGACCTGTCCGTACAGGGCAAAGCGCACCAGTTCGACGGCATACGTGAAAGGATTGGCCAAGCAGATCTTGTGGAGGAGCGGGCTCGCCTCCTGGATCCGCCAGAGCGGATAGAGCGCCGACGAGGCAAAATACATCGGGAAAATCACGAAGTTCATCACGCCGGAAAAGTTCTCAAGCTGCTTGATCAGCGAGGAGAGCAGCATGCCGAGCGAACACAGCATTACGCCAGCAAGGAACAGCGCCGGCAGAATGAACAGATACCCGATTGCTGGCGGCTTGACGCCCCAGAACCATGCAACAGCAAGGAACACGTAAACCTGCAGGATGGAGACGGCGACGCCAGCCAGAAGCTTCGACACCAGCAGGAACCACCGAGGAAAAGGGCTGACCAGGAGGGTTCGCATGCTACCCATCTCCCGGTCATAGACCATGGACAGCGAAGACTGCATGCCGCTGAACAGCAGGATCATGCCGCACAGCCCGGGCGTTATGTACACCTCGTAAAGCACGTAGGTCTTGTATGGGGGGATGATCGACACGCCGAGGACCTGCCGGAAGCCGGCTGCGAACACGAAGAGCCACAACAACGGGCGGACAAGCGACGAGATGAAGCGCTCGCGCTGGTTGAGAAAGCGGAGAGCCTCTCTGAAGACGATGCCATAAAAGCAGATGAGATAATTGCCGAGACCGAACGCCAACCGCTTGCCTCTATTGTCGCTCACGCGGATGTCCGCTTCCAATGGCGACATCATCTGCCGACCTCCTGCGCCTGAGAGGCAGATTGGGTTAGAGCAGCAAAGGCTTGACCGATATCCTCCGCCCCTGTGACGGCAACGAGATCTGCAACGGGACCTTCGGCAAGCAACCGTCCGTGATGCAGCAGAACGACGTGGTCATCCGCATCCACCTCATCGATCAGGTGAGTCGCCCAAAGGACGCTCATCCCCTCGGTCGCCACGAGGGTGCGTATCGTCGCGAGGATCTCTCCGCGCGACTGGATGTCGAGCCCGACCGTTGCCTCGTCCAACAGGAGCAGCGGCGGTCGGTGCAGTAGGGCACGGACGATTTCGACGCGACGCATCTGGCCGCCCGACAGCGCCCGGACCTTGTCGTGCAGGCGATCGTGCATGCCGACCTGGGCAAGCATCGCTCCGATCCGCTCCTTGGCGGCACTCCGTCCGATCCCATGTAGTGACGCATGATAAGCGAGGTTCTGGTAGATGCTCAGATCCAGGTCCAGCGTGCGAGCCTGGAAGACGATCCCCAATCTGCCAAGCGCCTGCCCCGACTGCCTCACGATGTCATGACCAAAGATGCGGATCGCACCCTGACGGACATCGAAGAGATGGCAGATCAACGAGAACAACGTCGTCTTTCCAGCTCCGTTCAGCCCGAGCAGAACGGTAAACTGTCCCTCCGCAATCCTGAAGGACACGTCTGATAAGACCCGCTTGCGGTCATAGGCATGGCTTACCGCTGAAACCTCCAGCGCGGCGGGCGGGACCAGGGCTTCATCCGCCTTCACATGCTGCATGATCCCGCCTTTCCCGCACCCGACTATTTGATGGTGATCGTTCCCTGCATGCCCCTGTCGGCGAGATCGGGGACCGACCATGTGTAGGTGCCGGGCCGGACAGTCGTGAACTGCACCTGCATCGTTCCTTCCGCATCGAACTCCAGCCATGCCGGCGCCCCGTTCATGTGCACCTCGAGGTCGTTGATCACGATCTGGTTCATCCACACGTTGCGAAACAGGTCCGTATGGAACTTGTACTCCAAGCCAGCCGCGGACGTGATTTTCCAACGATAGCCCTGGCCAGCGATCAGTTCGAAGTCCTTCTGGTTTACCGTGAAGCTATCTTCGGCTGATCCAAGCACGAGTTCGGGTACGTCCTTGCTTGCCCGCGTCACCTGTTCTGTCGCCGTAGCAGCCGGGGCCGGCGCATCATCGTCGTCATCGTCATCGGCATCTTGAGAGAAAGCCGGCGTTACCGACAATGCGATTCCCATGAAGGCTGCGAGAGACAGTTTCCGATAGTAATTCATTCGATTCCTCCTCCTGAAAAACCTAAACTATTGCGGTGACACCACCACTCCCCAGGGAAGCGCGCCAACCGTCACCGATTGAACCGGCTCGTCCGTTGCGACGTCGATGAAGGTAATGTCGTTTGAGACGCCGTTGGTGCTGATGATCGTCTTCTGGTCCGGCGTGAAGGCAAGCTGCCAGACACGCTGCCCGACCAAGACGTATTTCTCGACCCCGTAGGTTTCCGTGTTCACCACAGCCACTCGGTTGGCCGGACCAAGCGCCACATAGGCCTTCTTGCCGTCCGCCGTGATCCGGACCCCGACAGGTTGAATGGCTTCGGAACGAAGGCCCGGGATATCAAAGCTGATCTTCTGCTTTATCTCGCGGCTCTCATTGTCGATCACCGAAACAGTGCCGCCGATCTCGGCGCTGACCCAGACCTCCGAATTGTCCGGCTTGAACTCGGCGAAACGCGGGCGGGAATCGACCAGAACGTTGTGCGTGATCTCGTTCGAAGCCGTGTCGATGAAATGCGCCATATTGGTTGTCTCGGACGTGTTGACCATGGCCTTGCCGTCCGGGCTGATCCCCATGCCTTCGGGCTCCACGCCGACAGGGATTTCAGCCACTACGCTCTTGCTGTCGAGATCGATGACGGTGACTAAATTGTCGTCCTCGTTCGCGACATAGAGCGTCTCGCCATCGGGCGAGAGTACGAAGAGCTCCGGATCAGGTCCCGAAGGCAACGAGCCGACGATCTGATTGGTCGCGGTATCGATAATCTCAATCGTGTCGTCGTCGCTGGCACACAGGTAGATGAGCTTGCCGTCATGCGAGATGGTGATTCCACGAGGCCGCTGGCCGACATCGATCGTCTTGACGACCTCCATCGTCTCGGAATCGACCACCGTGACGGTGTTGTCCTTTTCATTGGAGACATAGACCATATAGGCCGACGCCGGCGTCGCAACAGCGAATGCCAAGGCCGCTACGCTCGATAACGAACTCAGTCTTCCGAACATTCCAGATCCCTCCTCATACGATTTCAGTCCAGAGCGCACTGCGTTTCCGGTTGATCGACCCCAAGTGTGTCCAACTCCGACACCTGATGTAGAAACCCCTCCTGCGGCGACGTCGATACCACGGAGCGCCCATCGCCAAGGAATATCGGCTGGCGCAACTGTCCGTTCCAGGTGCGGAAGGTGAGCTTCTGCCCCTTGAAAGCGGCGATCGAGAAATCGGGGCTTCGCAGATAATCTGCTGTCTTCTGAGCCTCCGCGCTCTGTGTACGCGTCACAGCTTCGCCGACCACCCGCACTGCCGTCCATGCTGCCATGTCCTTCCACAGCATCCGCCTGCCATTGGCCTTCGCGAACCGGTTCTGGATCTGAGTGCCGCCCCACTGTTCGCTGGCCGGATGCCATGCGGAAGGTATGAGTCCGGCAGTGCCGGCGACAGGCCGAGGGGTCCAGGTTCGGTAGGGCACATAGGTGCCGAATACCTCGCTCTCATCGGCCACGAGAACGACGTCATGCTCCGGGAAATCCTGTGTAAACACCGGCATCTGGCGCTGGATCTGGACCACGCCCGAATCCGTCCTGCGAGCGGTTCCGGTATCCGTGAACTCCTTCTCCAGCAGGATTTCGCCGCCGAAGCGTTCGGCCGCGCGGCGAAGAGCGTCGGCAAAGAGCTTGTCACGATCGTGGGACCCATGGATCAGCACCCAACGGCGCCACTGCTTCCAGATAAGGTATTGAGCTAGTCCATCGGCAAGCATGGTGCGTGTAGGTGCGGTATGAAATATCCGCCTGTGGCAAGCCTCCTCACGCAGGCGATCATCGGTGGCACCGACATTGAAAACCAGCACGTCGCGATTGGTGATCAGGTCAGTGATCGACAGAAGCTGCTCGGCGGAGACATCCGTCAGGATGTAGTTCACCCCTTTCGCAAGGAGTTCTTCCGTTGCGGCCGTGATGTCATCATCAAGCTTCACCTCCACGACATCGAGGGCATAGGCCTGACCGAGAAAGCTGCCCGTCGTATTGTTGTCGGCTATCGCCACATTCGCGCCTGCAACTCCCTCATCCCGCGGCGCAAGGTCGAGCACAGACAGTGTAAGCTGAGGCTCATAGGCTCGAAGATAACCGAGCCGGACCTGCAGTGGCTCCTGGACCGGCTGCTGCGCTAGAGCTTCCGCTAGGCCAATGGCTGCTAAGGCTGTCATGATAAGCGGCAGGAAGAGAAGCGGCACCGGATACCTCCATGAACGAAGCCCAGGTCCAACCGCGGTCGGATCTGACGAGAATTTCGGTGCCGCAATTAACGTAACCGACAGCGATGAATAATCAACCCGCAAAACAGGACTGATCTGCCCAAGTTTTCGTGAATCGCAAGGGGGTTGGATGATTCGTTATTCAGCGTATGATGAAACTGGCCGCAAAACGGCTACCCCGTGGAAGGAGGAACAACATGAAGAAGACATGGAAGAAGCCAGCAATGTGCACCGTTGCGGTAGGAATGGAAATGTCCCGTTACTTTCCGGCACAGTTGCCTGCCAAGAAGTAGCTAGATCCTCACCGTCTCATCCGCTTTTGCGGGTGAGACGGGTCCGGTCTGGACGTGCATCTGGTGCACCACGGCAACCGCCTTGACAGGGAGGCTTCATGCGGTTGAAGATCCTGGGATCCGCCGCGGGTGGCGGCTTTCCCCAGTGGAACTGTAACTTTGATTTGAGTCGGGCGGCGCGTAAAGGCGTAGAGGGCGTCAAGCCCAGAACCCAGTCCAGCCTTGCGGCTTGTGCAAACGGCACAGACTGGATCATCTTCAATGCCTCACCGGATATCCGTGAGCAGATCGCATCCACGCCAGAGCTACAACCGGCTGAAGACGCACCGCTTCGCTCCACGCCAATTTCGGCTATCGTTCTGACCAACGCCGATGTCGATCATATTGCTGGGCTTCTTAGCCTGCGGGAGCGCCAAGCCTTTGTGATCTATGCCACGCGCCGCGTTCTGGACGTGCTGGAGCAGAACTCGATCTTTAACGTCCTCGATCGTTCCATAGTCGCGCGGCGGGAGCTTTTGCTCAACGAGCCCATATCCATACTTTCCTCGCATGGCGCTTCAACGGGACTGACGGTTGAGGCGTTTGCCGTTCCCGGAAAGGTGGCGCTTTTTCTCGAGGACCCAGCTTACGCCGACACCGGGTTCGGCACCAAGGCAGGCGACACGATCGGCTTGAGGATCTGGTCTGAAGCCGCCCAGGCTGCCGCCTTCTACATCCCCGGTTGCGCCACCGTTGACGACGACCTCAAGCAACGCCTCCATAACGCCGACTGTCTACTCTTTGATGGCACCGTCTATACCGACGGTGAGATGATCCATTCCGGCGTCGGACCGAAGACGGGTCAACGAATGGGGCATCTGCACATTTCGGGTCCAGACGGATCGGCAGCGGCTCTTGCTGACGTAGACATCCGGCGCCGGATCTATGTTCATATCAACAACACCAATCCCGTTCTGGATGAGCGGTCGCTGGAAGCGGCATGGGTGCGAGAGACCGGCTGGGAGGTGGCTTATGATGGAATGGAGATTGCACTTTGAACGAGTTTGCTGACGCGGCAAAAGGTGGTCTCTCCCCGGAAGGTTTGGAGAAGATTTTGCGCGACGTCGGCGCCAGCCGCTACCATAACCGCCACCCGCTGCATCACCAGATGACGGCGGGCGCCCTGTCGAAGGAGCAACTGCAGGCATGGGCCTTGAACCGGTATTGTTACCAGTCTGTCATCCCTCGAAAGGATGCCATGATACTGGCCCGTGCCGAGGATCCGGAATTCCGGGCCGAATGGCGCAAGCGGATCGAGGACCATGACGGGTCCGACGGGTGGAACGGCGGCATCGCCCGCTGGTTGAAGCTTGCAACCGGACTCGGACTCGATGGCGAGTTGGTGAAGAGCCAGAAGGGCGCGCTGCCGGCGACACGTTTCGCCGTGGGCGCATATCTTTCCTTCTGCACCGAGCGAAGCCTACTAGAAGCCGTCGCCTCGTCGCTGACGGAGCTTTTCTCTCCGGTCATCATTGGCGAACGCGTGCCGGCAATGCTGGCGAAGTACGATTACATCACCGACGACATTATGGAGTATTTTAAGCCCCGGCCAACACAGGCATCACGCGATTCCCATTTTGCTCTTGCGTACGTTCTCACCCATGCCGATACGCCGGAAAAGCAACAGGCGGTGATCAATGCGCTGATCTTTAAATGTGACGTGTTGTGGGCAATGCTCGATGCGTTGGAACAAGCCTATGGAGAGCATGGCCGAGTACCGCCTGGCGCCTTCGCTCCGGGGCGGTCACAATGATGCCGCCACGGGAACGCAGGATGTTGACGGCAGACTGCAGACCCAGGCTGAAACCTTACGTGCGCCTGCAACATGATCCAGTCCGACAGGCTTGGGCCCTCCTGTCGCCCGAGAAAGTATTCTGGCCCGATGAGACCAGTCTGGACATTTTGCGGCTGTGCAACGGTGAACTGGCCGTCCATCAGATCTTGGGAACCTTAGCTTCTCAATATGAGGCGCGGCCCGAGGAAATTGCATCGGACCTGGAAAGCTTTCTGCAGGAATGGTCCGACAGGTCTTTGGTGACGCTATGAACACGACTGTACTTCCACCCATCGGCATGTTGGCAGAGCTCACCCACCGCTGCCCCCTGCAGTGCGCATACTGCTCGAACCCCGTCGAACTCCTGAAGGCCAATCGTGAAATGACGACGGAAGCCTGGCTTTCTTTGTTTGATCAGGCGGCGGATCTTGGGGTGCTGCAAATTCACTTGTCGGGCGGGGAACCGACCTTGCGCCCGGACCTAGAGGTGCTCGTCGAGCGGTTGGCCAATCGCGGCGTCTATACCAACCTCATCACGGCAGGCGTTGGGATCGCCGAGGGACGTATCGAGGCGCTTGCCCGAGCCGGGCTCGATCACGTGCAGGTCAGCTTTCAAGGCGCCGTTCCTGAAACGACCGAAAAGATCGGCAACCACCGCGGCGCCCACGAAAAGAAGATGGAGACGGCCAGGCGCGTGCGGGCCGCCGGGTTGCCCCTGACAATCAATGCTCCCATCCATCGGCACAACATCGAGGAGGTGCCAGCCTTTATCGATCTTGCCCTAGCTCTGGATGCGGAGCGCCTGGAGATTGCCAACGTGCAGTATGCAGGCTGGGCGCTTCTCAACCGGAATGCGTTGATGCCAGATCGTGGTTCTGTCGAGCGTCAGGTTGAGATCGTACGCCAGGCCCAGGAGGACCTCTACGGAATTCTTGCCATCGATTTCGTCACCCCGGATTATTTTGCAATCTATCCCAAGCCCTGCATGGGCGGATGGGCGCGCGATGCCTTCGTGGTCGCTCCCGATGGCAGCGTCCTTCCCTGCCACGCCGCTGGGACCATTCCCCACCTCGTCTTCGAACGCTTCGGAGACAAAAGCCTGGCTGAAATCTGGGTTCACTCTCCCGCCTTCAACGCCTTTCGAGGCACGGATTGGATGAGCGAGCCCTGCCGCAGCTGCGAACGTCAGGAAATCGACTGGGGCGGATGCCGCTGTCAGGCCATGGCTGTCGCGGGCAGTGCTGAAGCCACCGATCCGGCCTGTTCCAGATCACCCCATCACGCCCGAATGGCGCTGTTGATTGAAGACGCCATGGCAGCCGAAGATGTAGGCTTCCGATACAGGCGTATCAGTAGCCCGTCACCAACCACCCGGTCGGCATCAGAAGACGGTAAAGTCCATTACCGGGATGCTGCCATCGCTTCAAACGAGTAAGCGAGATAGTCGATCAACTCACAAATGCCGCTACTTATCGCACCGGGCGCACTCTCATCTCGGACAAGTCTCCCTACGACCATTCTGTTTTCGAAGATGATTCCGGCAACTGCTCGTGGAGACCGCTAACGAATGGAATCCCCTTTGCACTTTGCTCTCATCTGCCCTCCTTTCAAGAGTCATATCAGGGTGTTCGAAACCATAGGAGACGAACTTGTGCGCAGAGGACACCGCATCAGCTTTCTGATGAACAAGGGGGCCGAGAAACATGTCTCGGCACGGTTCCCTGTCCACGCTGTTGAAGGGACAGACGACCGTCAGTTGGATGGGGTGATTGCTCGCGCATCAAAGCCTGGTGGTCCCCTCGGCATTCTCCGCACTGTCCACGATGGTTCCCTGCTGTCCGAGTCTCTATGTCGGCACGCACCGGCACATTTGAGAAAGCTCGGTGTGGAAGCAATCATCGGAGACCAAATGGAACCGGCGGCAGGGCTTGTTGCACGACACCTCCACCTACCATTCGTGTCGATCG
>DASYHX010000340.1:0-5487 GCA_035998065.1 Pseudorhizobium sp. | reverse complement strand
TGGGGTTCATGCGATCGAAGGTCCGGCCGTCCGCGGCTTCCATCTCGATGTTGTTGATCTTCAAGCCCAGGATGCTCATGCGGTTCTCCAATGTTCTTGTCTTGAGGTGATGGTCATACCGCGCCGCCCAGGAAGGCGCGTTGCACGGCGGGGTTGCTCAGCAGATTAGTGGCGGCATCTTCGCCGGTAATGCGGCCGGCCTCAGCCAAATATCCCCGGTCAGCGACCGACAGGCTCATCTTGACGTTCTGCTCGACAATCAGAAGCGCCAAGCCGCGTTGCCGGATTTTTCGGAGGCTCCGGAACAAGTCCCCAACGACAACAGGTGCAAGACCCAGGCTTGGCTCATCAAGCATCAGCAGGTCAGGCTTCGACATCAGGGCCCGGCCAATTGCGACCATCTGCTGCTCGCCGCCCGACATCGTGTTCACGTACTGCCGACGGCGTTCCTGCAGCTTCGGAAACAGTTCGTAGACGAAGGTCCGGCTGTCGTTGGCGTGGGCGCGGGCTCTCTTGGCATAAGCGCCGAGTGCGAGGTTCTCGTCTACGGTAAGATCGCCAAAGATGCCCCTTCCTTCGGGCACGAGGGCGATTCCCGCCTCCACAATCTGATGTGGCGGAAGCGAATGGATCGGTCGGCCACCGAATGAGATCGATGCCCCCTCGTCCGCCGGGGTTATCCCGGCGATGGCTTTGAGCAGCGACGACTTCCCAGCACCATTCGCACCGAGGATGACGACCGCCTCTCCCTTGCCTACGGAGAGCGAGAAGTCGTCGAGCGCCAGATGCTGACCGTAGTGAAGCGACAGGTGACTGACTTCAAGCATGATCGTCCCCCAGATAGGCGCGCACGACACCGGGATCACGCAAGACCTCGTCGGTGGCGCCATCTGCAATCTTCCGGCCAGCATTCATCACCACGCAGCGGCTACAAAGCGCGCGGATCGCGTCCATGACATGCTCTACGAGCAGGATCGTCATGCCTCGCCGTTCAAGCGAGCGGATGAGGGCAATACCCGTTTGCAGTTCCGTTGGGTTGAGCCCCGCCAGCCACTCGTCCAGCAAGAGAAGATCAGGCTCTGTGGCAAGCGCACGGGCAAGCTCCATGCGCTTTTGATCTATATAGGTGATATCGCAAGCGCGTTCTTCGGCACGACCGGCAAGCCCAACTTCCTCCAGGTGATGAAGAGCCCGTTCGCGCGCGATCCTTCCCCACAGCTTGTGCCTGCCAAACGCAAGCGCCGTCTCGACGTTCTGAGCGACAGTCAGTGACGGCAAGGCACGCACGAGTTGGAATGTTCGGGCCACTCCCTTCGGGGCAATGCGGTGCGAGGGCAATCCCTGGATGGCCTCACCCTTCAGGGCAATGGTGCCCTGCGAGGGGGCAAAGAAGCCGGAGATCATATTCATCACAGTCGTCTTGCCCGACCCGTTCGGGCCGAGCAGTCCGACCACCTCGCCAGCCTTCAACGAGAAGGTGAGATCACTGACGGCGGTCAAGCCGCCGAACCGCTTGCTGATACCGGATAGGGTCAGGATCTCCGTCACAGCGCGCCCCCCTGGTTCGCAGCCGGAACTGTGACGCCCCTCCGCTTCGAAAATATCCGTTCCGCCGCAGCAAGAACACCGTTTGGCAGCACGAACACGATGGCAATAAAGATCAGGCCCAGGATGATCGGGTAGTGGTTGGGGAAGTTCGCCGACAGCCATTCGAACAGGAGAAAGAGCGGGATCGCGCCCAGCAGCGGGCCCCACAGGCGGTTGACGCCACCCAGCAATGCCATGATCAGCGTCAGGAACGACGTCGTCGGGTTAAAGACCATACTTGGCTCGATATAGGTCCACCGAGGGGCCTGGATGGCGCCGACCAGAGTGATGATAACGGCGCTCACCGAGAACAGCGCAAGCTTCACGCCTGCGATGTTGATGCCGCAGTGGCTTGCCACCACTTCATCGTCACCGATCACCTTCAGCGCGAGCCCCAGCCGGCTGCGACCGACCGCCCAGGAAAAGAGAAGCGTTGCCGCCGCAAGCGCAAGCAACTGCCAGTAAATTCCCTCGGAGGTAACCGGCAGGAAGATGTAGCGGCCGAGCGTGCCAGTGATATTGACTTCGTACCAGGTCACGAGCTGACGCACGAGTTCAGCAAGGCCAAAGCTGAATATCACGAAGTAAACGCCCGCGAGCCTGAGTGTCGCAAGCCCGACGACCAGGGCAACGACAAGGCCGACCAGTGCTGCGACAAGAAGCACAAGCACGTAAGGCAAGGTCTCACTGAGGACACTCACCGTATAGGCGCCGATCCCGAAGAAGGCGACGGTGGCAAGCGAAACATAGCGGGTGGGACCGGAGAACAGAGCCCAGGCGGTGGCCAGAACAACGTAGCCCGTCATGCCGATCATCAGGGTCACGACGTACTCACTTGCATAGAAGGGCAGGAAGGCGAGTGCAGCGAGTAACACCAGGATGAACAGGATGGAGCCGAAAGACTTCGAGGTCATCGCGAGGATCTCCCGAACAGGCCGGCAGGGCGCCAGAGCAGCACCGCCAGAAAGATGAGATACGTTGCTGCAAGCGTAAGGCCGGGATCGAGGTAGGTGGCAACAAAGGTCTCGACGAGCCCGAGGATCAGACCCGCCGAAAGCGCGCCAAGGATGTTTCCGACGCCCCCCATGATCACGACGACAAGAGCCTTCATGGTGAACACCACGCCAGCCGTGGCGGTGAATGTCTGGTAGGTCGAAATCACCACCCCGCCCGCGGCGGCAAGGCTGCAACCGATGGCAAAGGCGAAGCGAGCAGCCCGGTTGACGTCTATGCCAACCAACGGCGCCGATCTCGGCGAGACGGCAACGGCGCGCAAGGCAGTGCCCCAAAGCGTGTAGGTGAACAGCAGGTAGAGAGCTCCGCCGGCAACGACGGCAAGCCCGAGCGCCACCAGGCGGTTGGCGGCGATCACGGCACCGAAGACATCGATCCCGACGTTAAGATAGTTGTAGCTGGTATAGTTGGAGCCAAAAGCGACCAGCATCGCCCCTTGGATGACGAACAGCAATCCGAAGGTGACGAGGATGGAGTCAATCTCCAGGCTTTCGCGACCGGCGGCACGGGCAACCAGCGGCCTAAGCATCAAACCGTAGACCACATAGCCGAACGTGAAGCCGAGTGGGACGGCAACCAATAGTCCGAGAACAGGATTCACGCCCCATTGGCCGAAAAGCACATAGGCAAGGAAGGCTGCGGCAATGATCATCTCTCCATAAGAGAGGTTCATGATGCGGGCGATGCCGTACTGGAGCGTCAGCCCCATGGCGATCAATGCATAGGTTCCTCCAAGCACCAGCCCGGATATGATGGTGGTGGTGAGCATTGCCTGCCCCTTTTCTACAGGTTGATCCCCAAGCAGGTGACGGTGGGGATGCTACTCATCGGGAATCGAGCGAGGATAGACGGCTCCCTCCCAAGCTGGGGAGAGGGAGCCAGACCTTAAATTCCGGCGTCGCTTCTACTTCCGCTCGGGCCGCGGAATGATGGGCTGGCTTGCTCCGGGCCGATCGGCTGGGGCAATGGAAACAAATTGCCCGTTCTGCCATTGGCCGGCCCACCAGAGATCTCGAAGCTGGTTGTCTTCGAGCTTCGTCTCGCCGAGAACGGTCTGAAAAGTTCCGGTTGCGATCTCCTCGGAGACCGCCTCGCGGTCGAGCCCCTTGCGCTTGATTGCCTCCTGCAGGATCTCCAGAGACGCGTAGGTGATAACACTTGCCCAGTAGTCCGGTGCCTTGCCGGTAGCGGCTTCGTGACGCTGACGGTAGTCGGCAACCTTTTCACTGGTCGCGTCGATCCCGCCGATTCCCATGATGCCGGTGATCGCATCGCCGTTGTTCTTGGCATAGATCGGAAAAGCCGTCCCGACACCGAAATACAAAACCTTCGGATTGAAATCCGCCACCTGCACCTGCTGGGTTAATGCAAATGTCTCCGGTGGATAGGAAAAGGCGATGAACGTATCTGCCCCGCTTGCCTTCGCTTCGTTGATCATCGGCGTGAAGTCGGTGGTGCCCACCGGATAGGTCTTGTCATAGACCACCTCGATGCCTGCCTCCTGGAAAGACGGGCGTGCGGCGGTAACCAGATCGATGCCGAAACCGTCAGCGATGGAGATCATCGCGACCTTCTTGTTGATCACTCCCTTATCAGAGGCATCCACGAGCACCTTCGCCAATGCGCTGGTGTAATCGTGGCCCCCGCCCAACAGCCAGAAGCTCTTTTTCCAGCGTTTGACGAACTGGGGTGCCTTGTCCGTCACAGAGGTTGCTGCAAGATGCGGATAACCATAACGATCGAACATTGGCGCGGCCGCAAGATTGTAGCCGGTACTCCAGGGCGGCAGGATGAAGTCCACCTCGTCCTGCGTCGCCAGACGTTGCAGCGCCCGCACCAGTTCTTCGGCCGAGGAGCGGTCATCATACTCGACGACCTCGATTGGCAGGCGCTTTCCGTCCGGCATCTCCAGGCCGCCGGCATCATTCACCTCCTTTACCCAAAGCTGGTAGTTCGGCAACGTTGTGATGCCCGTGCCGCCGGCATTCGGGCCGGTGAGCGAGAGCGCGTAACCAATCTTGACCGAGGTACGTTCCTGCGCCGAAGCCGGCATGAGGGCTCCGGCAGAAAGCACGGTGGTAGCAAGAGCTATCAATCGCAGGACGCTCCTGCGCGATACGATGTTCATTGAAGTTCCTCCCATTGGGCCTGCTCCACCAGGCCGTTCGTCTTATTCATTTGCAGCCGATGCCACGTTCGAAGCCAAGACGTGGAAAGGTTAGCAGGTCCCAGGAAGGGAGAAATAGACTTTTAGCGGAAATACTTGCACTTTTCACGGGAGCCGGCGAGACTACGTGTGCCACTTGTCACCAGGACCAAGGATTTAATGGAAGCTCGATTCTGGAAAGCTAGCCTGCAGCGGGCGGAATGGACCTTCGGTCGAGGTGAAAATCACATCTTCCTGCTGAGGTCGGGAAGCGGGATCCTGCGCCTCGGTGGCCGTGACATTTCCCTTCTGGGGCCACTCCTCGTTTGGGTTCCCCTTGGTGAGGCTGGTTCCTCGATATTTGACGCTGGCACCGAGGGTGGGGTTTTGGCCATACCGGACGATATTCTGGGTCCGGCGATGCCCTCCGGAGCTGTCTTCGCACGTGTTCGAGAGGCCATTGCCAGGCCTCTCCTCGGTGCACGCCTGTCGCCCGCCGACGTGCAGCGCTACCTGGCGAATGTCTCCAGTATCGAACAGGAACTGCAGGCGGACCTCCCTGGGGCTCAGGAGGCGGTCCGTCACCATCTTGCGCTCCTACTGCTTGCGGTCTGGCGGCACTCTGAACCGGCCGCACAGCAAAGTCAGCCCTCGCCGCGGGCGATCGTCCGTAGCTTTCTTCATCTGGTTGAGCTTCACGCACGAGAGCATTGGACGATCCCTCGCTATGCCGCAACCCT
>DASYHX010000235.1:0-2681 GCA_035998065.1 Pseudorhizobium sp. | reverse complement strand
TGTGTGTGGCACGCCGGCAACCGCATAGCCCAATTTCCGCGCCGCACTGACCACCCGCGCCCGAGTTTCCGCCGACAGCCGAATCCCCGGCGCATTGTTCAGAACGAACGATACCGTCGCCTGCGAGCACCCAGCCTCCCGCGCCACATCCGTCATCGTCACCCGGCGCGCTCCGCGCCTTTGCCGGCCGAGTTCATGTGTCACTTCCGTCTGGGCGATCTTTTTGGACATGGCCACTTCGGCTTGGCGTGGTGCTAATACTGTTCAGCTCACATTAGCATATGCCGATACAGTGAGTTAGGTCTAGTGAGCTCGGTGAGCACCATGTGTTTAAACAACTGGCACGACCCCGTCCGCAGCAGCTGCAGTTCTTTGCAGACGTTCACACGTCAAAGAGACTTTTTATCATTCGTGCTGACCTCGAGGGGTTCTCGATAAGCGGAGTGAGGTCGGTGACCTGATCCAGTGAGCCCAATAACGGCAGCTGCCTGAGCTGCGGGTCCTTGATGCCACTCAAACTGGCGGCAATCAGGTCGTTAGTGTTGATCGTCGCAAATGGCCGATCGTGATAGGGGCCGATGACCGGCTCAAAGTCACCGCCAATGCCATCCTCCCGCTGCCGTCTTGCTAACACGAGATATGCCGCGGCGAGAGCGTTTCCGCGCTCCTGCCAATTGGCGGCAAGCAGTACCTCGTTTAGGAGCGGAGCCAGGGAGATGGCGATTGGCAATTGGGCAAAGGCGCGCCCGAACCACTTGGGGTAGGGGGCGTATCGGCGCTCCAGGAGAAAACCCAGCCGCATGATGTCCCGAACCAGCCGGCCGGCGATGACCCGGGATCCGAGGTCATCACCAACCTGCCCAGCCCGACCCACGAATGCCTGTTCCTCGGCGATGCGCCCCCACTGGCAGGCGATTTTGTACAGCCAAACATCTTTGGGGAAGTACGCCAGGGCGCCACGGGCCTCCTCCAGGCCAATCCCATCGTCGTGGAAGACCGCGCCCGCGGTAAAGGCGAGCAGGCGCTGTTCAGGCAAGGCAAGCCAGCGCAGTGCGGTCATGTCCGTCACCGACTCCAGCCCCAGGATAGATCGGAGGCTGCCAGCAAGAGTGAAGACCTCCACGCCATGCGCAAATCGCCCAACCGCCTCCTCGCCCTCGGGAGGGGAGTTCGGGCGGCATCGCCAGCCGATCGGCTCGCCAAGAAATGACGCGGGCGCGTCCCGGAGAAACGTCTCGACGACATCCTCAGCATGTTCGTTGAACCCTTCTGGAGAGACGAACAACTGAACTCTGGGACCCCAGTTGTGGTCTTTGGAGGTTTCGTCATCGAACCCAAGCAGCTCCGACCCAGAGCCAATCAACGCGGCGGCATGGGGGAGGCCGGGCGCAATGGTGCTCAACCACGGATGGACCACGTCGAAATAGAAGCGGCGCGAAAGCTCGATGCCCTGCATCTCGTCCCTCCATTCGTCTGGCAACACCGCAGGTATGCACGATCCGGAAGTGGCGCTCGAGCTCTGGTGGAGAACTGCGCCCAAAACACCGATCTGCTATCCTCTACCTTTGGGTCCCTCGCGCTTGGTCGCCAGCCAGATGAGGTGACGCGCTCCACGCCCGCCAGTCCTTGCCCGCACCTTGACCTCCTCGACGGAGAAGTTCCCCGTTAGGAGGCGCCGCGAGAATGATGGGCTGGGACCCGAAGACCAGACGGCAAGTAGACCGTCTGGCCGCAAGGCCGCCCAAGCAGCCTTCAGCCCTGCCGCACCATAGAGTTGATCGTTTTGTGCGCGGCTTACCCCGTCCGGCCCATTGTCGACGTCCAGCAGAATGGCATCGTAATCAAGCCTGGCGCTGGAGATTAGGAGACCGACGTCGGAGTTGATGACGCTCACCCTCGGATCTGCGAGGCAGCTTCCGAAAACAGGTGCTAGAGGCCCATGCGCCCAGGCGACTACCTCGGGAACGAGTTCGGCAACCACGATCTCGGCATCGGCCGGGAAGCTTGCAAGTGCCGCTCGGAGGGTAAAACCCATCCCCAGCCCGCCGATCAGGATTTTTGGTCTGTCCCGTGCCCCGATCCGTTTGGAGGCGAGTTCCGCCAGCGCGTGCTCCGAGCCACTAAGGCGAGAGTTCATCAGCTCGTTGGTGCCGAGCATGATGGAGAACTCGTCATCTCTTTGCATGAGGCGCAGTTGGGTTGATCCGCCGGGAACGTCAGCGGTGTCGAGATGGATCCAGGGCTTCATGCGTAACTCGGAAAGCGGCGGATCCTCGACATAAATAGAAAGAGGGCGCCCCTAGAGGCGCCCCCAAAAAATTTAGTCGAGCAGCTTGAGGTTGGTCGCCGACTCCTTGCCGTCGCGGCCGGTCTCGAGCTCATACTCCACCTTGTCGTTCTCGTAGAGGCTTTCAAGGCCCGAACGCTGAACAGCGGAGATATGGACAAATGCGTCCTTGCCACCGTTTTCGGGGGAGATGAAGCCAAAGCCCTTGGTGGTGTTGAAGAACTTTACGGTGCCTTTGATAGCCATGGAAGTGGTCCTTATGTGCTCTCATACGAGCGGTTTCCCTGCGTGCGACATGCAGGCGGGGGTGACGTTCGCAAGTAGTGGAGCCCAGTAGCCGAGTATCATTCGGCAGCGGCAGCCGACTTCGGCTGCAAACGTGTGTGCGCAAGAT
>DASYHX010000207.1:0-6068 GCA_035998065.1 Pseudorhizobium sp. | reverse complement strand
ACATCGGCCATCTCAGCGGTTTCCGTCAGGAACTGCTCGTGGACGGCGACGAAGAGATCATCGCGGGCGAAGCCCCGCTTCACCAGCTGCTGCTCCGGCGCGACATTGACCGGATTGGTGTTCTGGATCAGGAGCGCGGTGACCGGGCCGCGATGGCGCAGCGCTTCGGCGTCGCCTGTCAGCACGCGGCCGATCTGCGACTGGTCGAGCATGCGGATGTCGGGATCGGCGTACGCCGTGCCCATCAGCTCCGCCTTGTTCAGGCGGAAGATGTCGCCGTTGTTGTGGAAGGCGCCGCCGCCCTCGTACTGCCAGGAGCCCAGGACAGTCGCCACCGAAAGCGCGGCATGCATGGAAACCGTGCCATTTCGCTGGCGGCCGAAGCCGTAGCCGAGGCGGAAGAAGGTCTTCTTCGTGGTGCCAACCAAGCGGGCGAAGGCTTCGATCTCTTCCGCCGTCAGCCCCGTGATCGCAGAAGCCCACTCCGGCGTCCTGGTCCGCAGATGCTCTTCCAGCCCGGCCGGATCGTCGGCAAACTTGGCCATGTAGTCGCGGTCGGCATAGCCGTCGCGGAAGGCGACATGCATGACGGCACAGGCCAGTGCGGCGTCGGTGCCCGGCTTGAGGATCAGGCCCATGTCGGCCTGCTTCATCGTCGGGTTGTCGTAGATGTCGATGACGACGATCGGTGCGCCACGCTCCTTGCGCGCCCTGACCGCATGGGTCATCACGTTGACCTGGGTGGAGACGGCATTGGTGCCCCAGATTACCACGCAGTCCGATTTTGCCATCTCGCGTGGATCGGGACCGCGCAGCGCCCCTGTCCCCATGACATATCCGGTCCAGGCCATGTTAGTGCAGATGGAGCCGAAGAAACCGGAATATTTCTTGGCGTGGCGCAGGCGCTCGATGGAATCGCGCTGCACCTGGCCCATCGTGCCGGCGTAAAAATAGGGCCAGACAGCCTCCGAGCCGTAACGCGCCTCTGCCTGGACAAATGCCTCGGCGACTTCATCGAGGGCCGCTTGCCAGGAGATCTCCTGCCAGGCGCCTTCGCCCTTGGCTCCCAGCCGGCGCTTTGGCGTCAGCAGGCGCTTAGGGTGATAGATGCGCTCGCTGTAGCGCGCCACCTTGGCGCAGATGACGCCGGCGGTATAGGTATTCTCGTTGGAGCCGCGCACCCTAGCAATGCGGCCTTCCGCCGTTAGTTCGACGTCGAGGGCGCAGGCGGACGGGCAGTCATGCGGGCACACGGTGTGTCCGACACGCGTAACGGTGGGGGCGGCTTTCGCCGTGATCGGGGTCGCAAGGTTCATCGGTTTTCTATATTCGAAGCAGGGTGCCGCAAGAAGCGGGATTTGCGGCGCATCAATTTAATTCATACGGGGCAGAAGCAGCCATGAACTATCGGCACATCTACCATGCGGGCAATTTTGCGGACGTGCTCAAGCATGCGGTGCTTTCCCGCCTCATCGTCTACATGCAGAAGAAGGACAAGGCCTTCCGGATGCTCGACACGCATGCCGGCATCGGCCTCTATGACCTGTCTTCCAAAGAGGCCCAAAAAACAGGCGAATGGCGCGACGGCATCGGCCGGCTGATGGAAACCGATCTGCCGGCCAAGGCGGCTGAACTGCTGGAGCCCTATGTCGCGGCAATCCGCGAGCTCAATCCTGGCGCCGGCCTCAAGCTCTACCCTGGATCACCAAAGCTGGCGCGGATGCTGTTTCGTCCGCAGGACAGGCTCTCAGCGATGGAACTGCATCCTGACGACTACAATCGCCTATCCCGCCTGTTCGAGGGCGATTATCAGGTTCGGGTGACGGAACTCGACGGTTGGCTGGCGCTCGGGGCGCATCTGCCTCCCAAAGAGAAACGCGGCATTGTTCTTGTCGATCCGCCCTTCGAGGAAGAAGGCGAATATGATCACCTGGCCACGGGATTGGCAGGCGCCTACCGTCGCTTTCCTGGCGGCACCTATTGTCTGTGGTACCCACTGAAGAAAGGAGCTCCCATCAAGGACTTTCATCAGGCGCTACAGGATCTGAATATCCCAAAGATGCTCTGTGTCGAGCTGACGGTTTGCAGCGACCGAGAAACGACAGGGCTCAATGGCTCAGGCCTTGTCATCGTCAACCCGCCCTTCACGCTGAAGGACGAGATGCACGTCATGCTGCCCGTCCTCAAGGAGGCCATGGCGCGCGATCGTTTCGCCTCACAGCGGGCGTTCTGGCTGCGAGGGGAAGACGTCGATCAAGATTCGGCAGATGCCTGATTGGCTCTGTACTGCGTCCGCTCGAAAATGAAGATCACCGCCAGCGCGATGGCGAATGGGATCAGCAGATAGAACAGCCGGAAGACGAGCAGTGCCGCAATGACGTCTGCCTGATCCATGTCAGGCAGGCCCATGACGAAGACGAGTTCTAGAACGCCTAGCCCTCCTGGCGCGTGGGAAATCAGCGCCGCGGAAAACGAGACAAGGAAGATGCCGAGGACCACGATGAACCCGGGGTTTCCAACTTCCGGCAACGCAAAATAGATTATCCCAGCCGCACCGATCAGCTCGAGCGGACCGATGATGAGCTGGGATAGGACCACGCGCGGGGATGGGTAGGTGAGTTGGGTCTTGCCGATCTTGATCGGTCGAGGGCGTAGAAAGCTGATAGCGACATAGACGCTTACGAGGGCAAGAATTCCGTAGCCGGTGGCCGAAGACGCGCTGATCGCGAAGCCATCGCCAAATCGTTCCGTGATATGCGGTTTCAGAACCAGCACGAGACCGGCCAAGACTAAAGTCCCAAGCGCAAAGGTGAAGGAGCAAAGGGCGATCAGCGCGCCGATCTCGCGACCGCTCAAGCCTTTCGACGAATAGGCCCTGTAACGCACCACGCCGCCAGAGATCACCGAAGCACCGATATTGTGGGACAGCGCATAGGTGGTGAAGGAGGAGACCGTGATAAACCAAAGGTTCACGGACTTGCCCAGATGCATCAGTGCAATCCGGTCATAACCGGCGAGCGCCGCGTAGGCGACCAGTGTCGACAAGGCCGCGAGGATCCAATGCAGTGGCGAGATCGCGACCAGGCTGTCCCAGACGTCATCCAGCGAAAGTCCGCGCAATTCCTTGTAGAGAAGCCAACCGCAAACGGCTATCGTCGCTGCGCCGATCACAGGCCAAAGATATTTCTTAAGGGTCATTCCGTCTTGCCGATCTTCGCTCCTCCAAGGCATATCAGCGACTGCAGTGCATTAGCTGACTCGGTTACTTTGGAGGCAACGGATTGAGGTATCAACCTTTTAGAACAGCTTTTGCTGCAATCTCGCTCCTTGTGACGTCCGGCGCCGCGCAGGGGCAGCCGCCTGGTTTTGACTTCTATGTGCTTTCGCTCTCGTGGTCGCCCACCTACTGCGCCTCCCAAGAGGGCGGGCGCAGTTCCCAGCAATGCAATGCCAGCGATCGCCGTGCATTCGTCGTGCACGGCCTTTGGCCACAGCACGAGCGGGGTTATCCAGAGTTCTGCGCCAGCCGCGAGCCTCAGCGTGTACCGCAGGCGCTCGGAGAAACTATGTTCGACATCATGCCCTCCATGGGACTGATCGGCCACCAGTGGCGCAAGCATGGCAGTTGCACCGGGCTTAGCCAGCGGGACTACCTGGCGCAGACCCGGGAAGCTTTCGGTCGCGTCGCAATCCCTGCTGAACTTGCCGAAGGCAAGCGACGTCTAACCCTTTCATCCGAGGAGATCGAGGCAGCGTTTGTCGCGGCCAATCCCGGTCTGACCGAGCGCGGCATCGCCGCCAGCTGTGAGGGACGGCAATTGGAGGAGGTGCGGATCTGCCTGACGAGGAACCTGCAGTTCCGCGACTGTCCGGAAGTCGATCGCCGCGGCTGCCGCCTTGACCGCATTGACCTTCCGCCCGCGAACTAGACGAACAGCCATTCAAGGACACGTCCCACATGAAGCTCTTATACTCGCCCGCCTCCCCCTATGCCGCCAAAGTCAGGATGGCGGCGCGTCATGCCGGTTTCGATCTTGAGACCGTGAAGGTGGACACCGCAAGCAATCCGCCGGAACTGCTGGACAACAACCCGCTCGGCAAGATCCCCACCCTGTTGCGAAAAGGTGAGGCACCTATCTATGACAGTATTGCGATCATGCATTATCTGGACCGCCGATCGGGCGGCATGATCTATCCCAAGAAGGATCTTAAACGCACCGACGCCGAAGTGCTGGAAGCACTGTGCGACGGCATGATGGACAGCCTTCTGGCGATCATGAACGAGCGTCGCAGCCGCCCCGAGGACCGGGTTCACCAGCCGTGGATCGACAAGCAATGGGACAAGGTCTGCCGCGGGCTTGACTACCTCAACGCCCATCCGCCGAAAACGGGCAAGAAACTCCACGGCGGCCATTTCGCGTTGGCGGCACTCTTGAGCTATCTCGACCTTCGCTTCAATGACCGGAACTGGCGCGCCGGCCGCGAGGAGCTTGCGGCGTGGCCGGATGCATTCCTGAAGCAGTTCCCAGATTATACCGAATTGAAGGCGAGCGCTTGAAACAGAAATGCCGGCAGCTTACCCACCGGCATTTCTTCTTTCGATCCAGCAGATATCAGAACTTGACGCCGATACCGACCTTGACGCTGTGGTCGTCGTAGCCGCGCGAGAATGAGCCACTGTCGAGGTTATAGGTGTCGCTACCAAAGTCGGTGTAGCGGTACTCGACGCGGGCCGTGATGTTGTCGGTTACGAGCGCTTCCGCGCCGGCACCAACCGTATAGCCAACGGCCGTGTTGCTGTCGGAAGACGTCGCATCGGACAGTTCATTGTCCTGCAAGGCCACACCGGCCGTACCGTAGATCAGGAACGGGTTGAGGTCGTAGCCGACGCGAGCGCGCACGGACCCATTCCAGCCGGCCTTGCCATCGACGCCCGTTGCGACGTCCTGTTCTTCGCCATTGTAGCCGACGTCGCCTTCGAGACCGTAGACGATCTGGCCGCTCTGCATGTTGTAGCCGCCGAAGACGCCGCCACCGAAGGCGCCGTCACGGTCGCTGCTGCCGAAGCGGCCCCAGTCATAGGCGCCGTAGCCGCCGAGGTAAGCCCCGCTCCAATCCTTTGCCGGTGCCGGCTGCTCGTAGGCAACGGGTGCCTCCGGGATCTGGTCGACGGCATCGGCGGCATTTGCGCCCGAGAAGGCGGCGAAAGTAGCAGCCGAAGCCACCAAGGTTGCGATGAGAGTACGCATACAAAATCTCCTGTTTTGCCGGGCCGGAATGTTCGGCGACGAGACTGCCACCAAAGCTTGCTCGGCCCGCTGAGACGAAAATGTTCGGCAAATGCGGGCAAGAAAGAGCCGAAATGTGAATTGATTGTGTCTCCCGAGCGGCAAAAGGGTGATGTTGCAACGCGGCAACATGATGTTTCTTAACCATAATTTTGATCGGGGACCGTATTCACCCTCGGGCACCAGATTAACCTGGCGACCGCCTCTGCACCTTTACCGTATGTTTACACTGTCTCTGCCGCCCTTGAAGAAATGGGCGCATACCGCTCATCCCACGAATGGGGCTGCCGCCTTTCAATGGAGAGCGCGACGCACTACCTGTAAAGCATTCAAGAAGGAAGCGATTCGAGCCGGCAACAGGCAGTGCAGCACCTGTAGAAGCGGCGCCACCGGCCAAGAGGACGCAATGAATCCAGCCAAGCTGCCCGAAGGCGGCGTTCTCTACGATGAGAACGAGGACGATGACGAGGAACAGGTAGCCGCAGAACCCGTGCTCGAGCGGGCGCTCGGTATTGACTGGAACGAGGCACTGAAGAACGAGAGCGGGCTCAAGGGCGCCGATCTGATCGCCGAATTCGTCAAGCATCTGCCGAACGCTCCGGGTGTCTACCGCATGCTGAATGCAGCCGGCGATGTCATGTACGTCGGCAAGGCTCGCAGCCTGAAGAAACGGGTGAGCAACTACGCTCAGGGACGCGTCCACTCCAACCGGCTGTCGCGCATGGTGCGCGAAACGACGCACATGGAGTTCGTCACGACGCGCACGGAAACCGAGGCGCT
>DASYHX010000081.1:0-11225 GCA_035998065.1 Pseudorhizobium sp. | reverse complement strand
TGGTGCGGGCTCAGACCGAAGACGGCAACACCGTGCTGATGGTCATTGATCCGCCGATCGGCAGCACCGGCTCGAGCACGGGCTCCGGAACCGGCACGACCAGCGGCAGCGGCACGGATGCCGGCTCGTCCAACTCGAATGCTGAGTCCAACGACTGATGGCGCAGGGCCACCGGAAACTCCGGTGGCGGCCCTGATACCCAAAGGAGGTGGCCGCTCCTCGGCCGCCTTTTCGCGTTTCAGTGCCTGCGAACCCGAACCATGGAGAAAAAGCGACATGATCCGACCCGCACTCATCCTTCTGCTAACAGCCGCCGCGCCGGCCTTCGCCCAGGCGCCAGCTGCTAACACTGCCGTAAAGATCATACCCGACTGGAGCTACCAGCCCCTCTTCGACCGCGCCGCGAGCGTCGAGAAGCTGTTCGATGAGGCGCGTGTGATGGATCGCAGCGGCGACGCGATCGGCCGCGTGGAAAACGTCATCTTCTCCGACAGCGGCGAAGCGCTGGCGATCATTGCCAACATCAACGATTTGTCCGGTCGCGGCGAAACACATGTCAGCATCCCGTGGAACGAGATCGGATTCTCTGACGAATGGGAGGACGTCAACGTCCCCATCGATGCCGACAACATCACCGAATACACCGGCTTCGACCCGAGCGGCATTGTGGAGAAGCGCGACACCGCCTCCGTCGGCACCGTCGAGGGTGGTGATGCCATGGACCTCGGCGAGGACGTCTTCCAAGCCCGCGACCTGATCGGAGATCACGCCTATCTCGGCGACAACAACCGCTGGGGCTACATCAACGATCTGGTGGTGCGCAACGGCCGGCTGGTGGCAATCGTCGTGGAGGTAGCCGACGAGCAAGGCTCACGCCACTATGCCGCCCCCTTCGACGAAACCGCCGGCGTCGAACCCGGTGACCGCCGCTATACCCCGCCGCTTAACGAAAACGCCATCGAGACGCTCGGCGAGTTTGATTACGATCGCTTCAGGAAGCGGCAAAGCAAATAATAAAAGCGACGGCTGTCTCCTTTGCGCTGCAGCCGCATCCGCAGTCGCTCCCATGGAAAAGATCTGCGGCGCTCGTAGCGGCTGCTGCCCAGGAGGTCAAAGCGGTTTCGTCGGGCAGTTATTCGCCGGCGATCAGTGCGCTGCTTGTCCTAGCACATGCATCCTGCCACCACATGGGCGGGCTCTACGAATCCAGCTTCATTGTCACTGAGGCCGTCTCGACAGGGGGTTATGGTCGAGATCAACAATGTCTGCGGCGTCCCCCTGCTGTTCGCCAGCATTGCCATCTGTCGCTTCCCACCAATCACCTAACGCATCAATCAGCGGCACCAATCGTTTGCCGGCAGGAGTGAGAGCGTACTCCACACGCAACGGGTAACCTTCAAATTCCGTACGGAGGACAATCCCCGCGTGCTCAAGCTTGCGCAGCTCAAACGCCAGCATCTTGTGCGAAATCGTCGGGTTGTCTCGACGAAGGTCGCTGAACCGCTTTGTGCCTTGTTGCAGATAGTAGATCAGCAAAGTCGGCCAGCGGCCGCTGAGGATCTGCATCACCTCCTCGATCGGACAACGGGACACCAGATTTCTCATGTCAGCCTCGTGGTAACAAAAGGGTGCGTAATTTACTTGGTGCAGCCATTCGTTAGGGTCCGGCTTCGCTGCGCAGCGTGACCACAAAAATCACGGAGAACCTAACGTGGAACCTATCTTATTGTATGGCTTTCCCGCCGGGAGTTCTATGGGCCTTGTCGCTGCTTTCGAGTGGCTGGGCAACCCATACAAGCTCTGCCGGGTGGATATGTTTGGCAGCATGCGCGATCCCTCGTACAGACGGCTCAATCGACGCGTCGAAACGCCTGTATTGATCACGGCTGAAGGAAACGTTGTCACTGAAACCATGGCAATCGCTTCATGGATGGAAGCGCGAGATGCCGACAGGCGCATCAGCTTTGATCCCCTTTCAAGCGAAGCCGACCACATGCATCAGCTAATGGCTTTCATCAATACCGGCTTCACCAGCGCGTTCAGCCCGCTTTGGGCCGCGATGGAAATGCAAAGTCCTGACCCTGCGCTTCAGTCCCTCCTGAGGGCATGGGGTGGTGATGCGGTTGTCGAACGTCACGATCGACTTGAGGAGATGATCGGCGACACCCGCTTTCTGATCGCCGACCACCCGACGCTCGCCGACGGCGTCCTGGTCGGCGTCGCCCGCTGGCTCGATTTCCATCAGGTGGCCGATAAGGCTCGCTGGCCAAAGCTGGCAGCGCTCAGGAACCGCCTCGAAAATGAACCCGCCGTCGCCTATGCGACGGCCTGGGAAAACGGACAGCTGGAAGAAGGTCATGGGGCGTGCACCGGGCACGTCGACCTGTCAGATGTGATCGAACGGTATGGATTGAAATGAAGGCAGCGCGGGCCGTGATGTGCGTCTCCGGCCCGCGCTATCTTCACGGCCGTAGAGTGACGCTGCATCTCACTTTGACCTAGGAGCGCGATAGCGAACGCAGGCTGAGCTCCGAGACAATGCGTTGCGCCCTGAGACGCGAGCGTGGCCTGCGGGGTTTTGATCGCTTCTGACGGGGACTGGGTTTGGCCAGCTGCCAATGTTCTAACCAGGTCCTGTCGCTCTTGCTGGGGTCTGTGACGAACGACCGACAACCCGCTAACGTCAACCAAGCTGAGGTACCCTGCCGTCATGATGAAGATCTTCACGCCTACTGCCGTGCCAGAAATGGGGGCTGGAGGCTCTTGGCGGCACTCATATCTCAGGTGCGAATGAATGGAATTTATTCACCCCTATGAAAATTTAAAATTCGACTAATGGCGCTATCTCGCTTTCAATACCCGTATCAAATGCCAACCGTAGGCAGCGGACAAAAGCAAGCACGATGCGAGAAAGAGTCCACCAGATCTCTACAAACTACAGTACCGCCGCAGAACTGCGCCGCGCCTGCCGAAGCGGGCAATTTGCAGAACCAACAAGTGGACTGGCGGAGGGCTATCAACAAGGTAATCTTGTTATTCTTCCGGCTGTCCTAGCGGGCGACTTCCTGCGGTACTGCGTTCGCAATCCAAAGCCCGCACCGATCCTGGGTATATCAGAAGCTGGCGATCCGCGCCTGCCGTCGCTGGGCGACGATCTAGACATCCGCTTCGACGCGCCCCGCTACCGAATCTTCAAAGAGGGCCAGGCCGTCGACACCGTGAGTGACATCGGTGCGCTTTGGCGGGAGGACTTCGTCACCTTCGTCCTCGGCTGCTCGTTCACTTTTGAGACGGCATTGCTGCGCGCCGACATTCCGGTGCGGCACATCGAAGCTGGCCGCAATGTCGCGATGTATGAAACCAATATCGAGACCGTGCCATCAGGGCCCTTCTCGGGGCCGCTGGTGGTGTCGATGCGCTCCTTCACGCCTCAGGACGCCATCCGCGCGATCATTCTGTCGTCGCATCTTCCTCAAGCGCATGGTGCGCCCGTCCATATTGGCGATCCGGCCCAGATCGGCATCTGCGATCTGGCAAGACCGGATTTCGGGGATGCGCCCGTCATTCGACCGGGCGATGTTCCTGTCTTCTGGGCCTGTGGTGTCACACCACAAACCGCCATCCGCCATGCCAGGCCCGAAATTGCCATCACACATGCTCCAGGCCATATGCTGGTGACTGACCTCCGTACTGAAATTGCATGACTGCAATGCCGGCGTCGTGCGCCGGTCGAAGATCACTATCAACAAGAACAAGGGGATCTAAAATGAAAACCATTCTACGCACACTTCTGGCAGGCGCCGCAATGGTGCCGCTCAGCCTCGCCGCTTCGGCTCAGGAACTGCCAGAGACAAACCTCAACGTGGTGGGCAGTTGGAGCAACCTGCCCCTCTACCAGAAGTTCGAACGCAACTTCTGGGAAGAGACAATTCCGGCTGCCTCCAACGGCAAGATCACCGTCAACATGACCACCTTCGATCAGATGGGTGTCACCGGTGGCGACGTTTTCCGGATGCTCGGTGACGGCGTGTTCGACATCGGCATGACTGTGGGCGATTATACTGTCGGCGATGCGCCCGAACTCGAAGGGCTTGACGTTCCGCTAATCGCCACTGACGCCGATGCGGCACGGCGCATGACGGAAGTGGCCAAGCCGATGGTCCGTGACATCATGCGCGACCGCTTCAACGCCCATGCGCTTGCCATCGCGCCTTATCCGCCGCAGATCGTCTTCTGCAACGCAGACGTCAGCAGCCTTGCAGATCTGAAGGGCAAGAAGATCCGCGGCTCCGGCCGCATGACATCCCTCTTTCTCGAAGCGCTCGGCGCCGAAGGCGTGACGATGGCGTTTTCCGAAGTGCCGGGCGCACTCGAGCGCGGCGTCATTGATTGCGCCGTCACGGGCGCCGGCTCCGGATACGCCTCGGGCTGGTTCGAATCCTCGACGCATCTGGTGAACCTGCCGCTCGGCGGCTGGGATCCGGTCATCACCGCCGTCAATCTGGACGTCTGGGAAGGGCTTGATCCTGCTGTCCAGACCTTCCTTACGGAACAGGTTGCCACGGAGTTCGAAGCCAAGGCATGGGCCGATGCCGGCGGCGCGTTGCAGCGCGACATCGCCTGCCTGACGGGTGGCGAGTGCGCGGCGGGGCCAGCCGCCTCCATGACCCTCGTCGAACTTTCCGACGAGGACAAGGCGCGTGCCGTCAAGGTTCTCGAAGACACCATCTTGCCTGATTGGGCGCAGCGTGCCGGCGGTGACTGGGCCAAACGCTGGAACGAGAGCATCGGATCAGCCTTCGACGTCACGATCGCGCAGTAACGCGGAAATCCGAGGGCGGCGTGATGTCTGAACAAAGGTCCCTCGCGGGGTCGGCGCTGCAACTCGCCCACCTCGTGAAAACACTCAACCGATGGATCGCACTCATCTGCGGCGCGGTCTTGATGGTAACCGTTGCGATGATTCTTTCCGAGGTGCTCGGCCGCCGCATTTCCGTTTTCCGGGTGGGCGGCGCGGACGAGATTGCCGGCTATGTGATGGCCGGCATCGCCACCTGGGGATTTTCCTATGCGCTGGTCGAGCGCGCGCATGTGCGCATCGACTTGGTGCATGCCAAGCTGCTGGCGCCAGGTCGAGCGCTGTTCGATGTGATTGCGCTGGCAAGCGTGCTATGCGTCGCCTTGCTTGTCGGCTACTACGCCTATGACGTTCTGGCGAAGTCGGTTGCTCGCGGCTCTCGTTCCAACACCCCGATGTCGATTCAACTCTGGATCCCACAGGTGATCTGGTTTGGCGGGTGGGCGTGGATGGCACTGACGTCAGCCGTCATGCTTGTCTGCTCGGTCATTCTCGCCCTGGCGCGGCAGTGGAACCTCGTCACCGACCTGACCGGCATTCCCTCCGAAACGGGAGAGGTGGCATGATCACCTATGTCGCGATCGGCCTTGCGGTGCTTCTGGCGCTTTCCATTCCCGTCGGCGCCGCGCTCTTTATTCTCGGCTTTGGCCTCGATGTATTCTTCTCGCCGCTGCCGCTGATGCGCGGCCTGGGTCAAATGGTCTATTCGTCTTCTGACAGCTTTCTGCTGATCGCAATTCCCCTCTTCGTTCTCCTGGGCGAGATCCTGGTGCGGGCCGGGATCGCGGAGCAGACCTATGCCACGCTCGACACCTGGTTTTCCTGGCTCCCGGGTGGTCTGGTGCATGCCAATATCGGCACGGCCACCATGTTTTCGGCCACCTCCGGCTCATCCGTGGCCACGGCAGCTACGGTGGCAACGGTCGCAATGCCGCAGGCGGAACGACAGGGCTATGATCCCAAACTGTTTGCCGGCGCCATCGCGGCAGGCGGCACCCTCGGGATCATGCTGCCACCGTCGATCAACCTGATCGTCTACGGATTCCTGACGCAGACGTCGGTGCCGCAACTGTTTATGGCGGGCATCCTGCCCGGCCTCATGATGGCAGTCGGGTTCATGCTAATCACCGCCGTCATCTGCAAGATCAAGCCGGAACTGGGTGGACCGAGCCGCTCCTTCACGTGGCGGCAACGGCTCGCGGGCCTGCCGCATCTCTTGCCCGTCTTCTTAGTTTTTGCCGTGATCATCGGGTCGATCTACCGTGGCTGGGCCACGCCGACGGAAGCGGCAGCGATCGGTGTCGCCATGGCGCTGGTCATCGCGGCCTTCCATGGTGCGGTCACGGTCGCCAACATGCGTGCTGCCCTGCTCGGCACGATCCGCACCACATCCATGGTAATGTTCGTCATTGTAGGCGCCTATTTCCTCAACTATGCGCTCGGCGCCACCGGTCTCGGGCGCCAGTTGACAGCCTTTCTCAACGATCTTGGGCTGGGGCCTTACGGCATGCTGCTCGTGATCATTCTGATGTACATCGCCCTCGGCTTTTTCATCGAGACCCTGGCGCTGATGATAGCCACCATCCCCATTGTCGTTCCGATCATCACCGACCTCGGTTTCGACAAGGTCTGGTTCGGCATCCTGATGATCGTCCTGATCGAGATGGCGCTGATCACCCCGCCGGTCGGCCTGAACCTCTACGTCGTGCAGGGCGCGCGCAAGAACGGCAGGCTGAGCGAGGTGATGATCGGTGTCACTCCCTTCGTATTCGTCATGCTGCTGATGGTGGCGCTGCTCGTCGCCTTCCCGCGCATCGCCCTCTTCTTTGCTCCTGCCTGAGCGCACTTTTTCAATCTCACGGAAACCCACATGACACATGAAATCGAATTCCACATCGCGGGCCACGGCAAAGCATTGATCGACATCCACCGCGGCATCATTGCCGGCTGGACGGGCCGCAATGCCGATGCTGTCAATCACCACATCGCAGAACTGCAGGAGATCGGCGTCCCGCCACCCAGCACCGTGCCTCTCTTCTACCGCGTCTCGGCAAGCCTGTTTACCACCGACCAGATGATCGAGACGGTGGACGCAACGTCCTCGGGCGAAGCCGAGCCGGTTCTGGTCGATGATGGGACACGACTTTATCTGGGCCTCGGCTCCGACCATACCGATCGTTCCTTGGAAACGCACTCCGTCGCCCTGTCCAAGCAGATCTGCGCCAAGCCGGTTGCACCTGTCCTGTGGCCTTTCGAAGAAGTAGAAGGCCATCTTGACGAGATCCAGATCCGCTCCTTCGTCCGGGACGACGCCGGCTCACAATGGCTACCCTACCAAGACGGCACGCTCGCCTCGATCCGCCCGCTGGGTGAACTGGTTGCCTCCTCGCCGGCAGCCTCCGGCGCGCTGCGCCTGAATGCGGGGACAGCAATGATGTGCGGTACGTTCGCGGTGCTCTCGGGCGGCGTGCGCCCTTCTCGCTATTTTCGGATGGAGATGGTCGACGACAGGCTGGGCCGGACGATCGATCACTGCTACGAGATGAGCGCCCTTCCCGTCATTTCCTGAGGAAAGACATGACAGACATTTCGCCGCTTCGTGCCGCTTGCGGACGCATCAGCTTCCGCGCCGAGGATCGCACGCGCCATGCCATCGATCGCGTGATGGCACTTCCGCCTCAGGTGCTGACCTCGATCTTCACACGCTTCGATGCAGCGCGGGTTATGGATGAGGCAAAGGCGCTCGATACCGATTTGACGCGCTGGCAGCAGCCTCTCGCCGGGCTTCTCGTCTCCGTCAAGGACCTGTTCGACGAAGCCGGCCTCACGACGACCGCCGGCTCAGTGATCCTTGCTGACGCGCCAGCCGCGCGTCAGGACGCAGAAGCTGTTCAGCGGCTCAAGGCTGCCGGCGCCATTGCCTTCGGACGCACAACGATGTCCGAGTTTGCCTATTCAGGCGTGGGACTTAACCCTCATTTTGGCCATCCGCAGAATGCTATTGATTCCCTTCGTATCACCGGCGGATCGACTTCGGGCGGAGCTGTGACGGTCGCTCTAGGCCTGGCTGACGTCGCTCTCGGTTCCGATACGGGCGGCTCAGTTCGCATTCCCGCCGCATTGAATGGCTTGTCGGGCTTCAAGCCCACCCAGACATCGGTGCCCTTGGACGGCGCCTTTCCGCTGTCTCAGAGCTTTGACAGCGTCGGGCCGCTGGCGCGCAGCATTGCGCATTGCGCGGCAGTGTACGCGGTGCTGTCGCAAACCCGGCGTCCTTCCTCCGTTGCTGTACCCAATCCTCGGATAGGTGTTGTGCGCGGCTTCCTGGTCCAGGGTCTCGATGAGCAGGTCTCCCGCGACTTTGAAACCGCCCTAGAACGGCTTTCGGCCCGCGGGTTCGAACTTGTTGATGTGGATCTGCCGATGCTGGAGGGCTTTGGCAACGTCAATCGCGTCCTTGTCGCCACCGAAGCGCATGCGATACACAAAGCCCGGCTTGCAGCCCTGGAAACCGTCGGCGATCCGCGCGTGCTGAAACGCATTCGTGCGGCCGAAGGATTTGGCGCATCCGAAGTGTCCAACGCCGTTGTTCAACGCAAACATGCCATCGATGAGTTTGCTGCCGTCGCCGCTGATTTTCAGGCTTTCGTTACGCCGACTGTTCCGACTGTCGCGCCGCTGATTGCCGATGTCGAGGCCGACTTCGACCGGCTCAATGCGTTGATGCTGCGCAATCCCTCGGCGGTGAACTTCCTCGACGGGTGCGCGGCGACTGTTCCCATGCACGGGCAACAGACGCTGTCGACAGGGTTGATGCTGTTTGGACCGGGCGGCGCCGACTGGCGTGTGCTGGAACTCGCCGAGCGGACGCAAGCTCATCTGGACGCATGAGTGATGCCGGAACATGGACGGATTTCCTGGTCAGGATCTCGTCCACAGCCATCGTCGTCGTCCTGATCACCGGAATTGCAGCCCGGCTCGGCCCAAGGATCGGCGGGGTCCTGATTGGTCTGCCAATCGTTTTGGCGCCTGGCTTCTTCTTCATGCTGCGTGATCAGCCTCTTGATTTCGTGGGCTCCAGCGCGTCAGGCGCTCTCTATTCGCTCGCTGCCACCCAAATCTTCCTGATCGCGTTTATCGTGGCGTCCACACGCCTTGGTGCCGTTCCTGCCCTGAGCTGCGCCATTCTGAGCTGGTGCGCGCTGGCCGTCCCGCTCGCTTTCCTGCCCCACTGTCCATTGGCTGGGTCGGGCCTTTTTGCTCTAGCTACCATCCTCGCGCGCAAGCTCGGGCGCCGGTTCGTGGATCCTGGCAGACTTCCGACCTCGCCGACGCGCTGGAGCCTTCTGATCCTGCGCGGCCTGGCGGCGGGGGCGCTGGTTGGATGCGTGACCCTTGCAGCGTCGCGTCTCGGCGCCTCTCTTTCAGGCACCTTTCTTGCATTCCCCATCGGCTTCTGTGTTATCCTCTTGTCGCTGCGACTTGACCAAGGGGCCAGGATAGCTTGCCAAACGGCCCATGCTGGTCTTCTCGGCGTCCTTGGTCTTGCATGCTTCTGCCTTGTTCTGGCCGCAGCAACCCGGTTCGTCGGCCCATGGCCCGCCTTTGTCGCAGCGCTTCTCAGCTCCGTCGCCGTGACCGCCGTCTTGACCGTGAGGGCACAAAGCCAAAGGTCAGGCAACCGCTTGCTTTGAACGCCTGCCGGTGATCATTGTGCGCTACTGACATCGTGACGGGGCAAGGCAAGATGGTTGATTTCAAGGGGCTGGAAACCTTCCTCTGGGTTGTGGCCCTTGGCAGCTTCAAAGGTGCGGCACAGAAACTTAACACCACCCAACCAGCCATATCGCACCGCATTGCCCAGCTAGAGAACGACATCGGCTTCAAGCTGCTAACACGGGAGGCTCGCAACATCACTCCCACGGCTCGCGGTCGTCAGGTGCTAGGCTACGCCGAAAAGATAATCGGCATGCGTGCGGAAATGCTGGCCGCACTGCGCGATGTCTCGGCAATCCGCGGTATAGTCCGCTTGGGGGTGGCAGAGACAATCGTTCACACCTGGCTGCCGGATTTCATCAAGGAGGTGAACCGCCTATACCCATATCTTTCACTGGAGATCGAGGTCGATATCTCTCCCTCGCTGCGCACGCGCCTGCTTGCGCAGGAAATTGACATCGCATTTCTTCTGGGGCCGCTGACAGCACCCCTTCTGCGCAACCGCTTGCTGTGCCACTATGAAGTTGGCTTCGTGGCCAGCCCAGCACTGAAGGTACCAAAACCCGCGAATGTGCACCAACTGGCCAGCTTTCCGATCATCACGTTCGCGCGCAAAACGCAGCCATACGAACTGGTAAAGTCTCTGTTCAACCGACCTGACTTGCCAGCGATCAAGCTGCACGCGAGCGCCTCAATGGCAACCGTGGTTCATCTTGCCGTGGAGGGCATCGGCGTAGCCGTCATCCCTTATCAGTTGGTGAAGGAAGAGCTTAAGACCAGCAAGTTGGAGCTCATCCATTCGGATGTGAGGATGCCGCAATTGTCCTTCTGCGCAAGCTGGCTGGAGTCTCCTGATACAATGGCGGTGGAGTTGGTCGTCGATATCGCAGCTCGTGTTGCGGGAGATAAGGCACCATCTGGATAACGGCCGGGAGTTGTCGCCGGCGTCCTTCTTCGCTGCACAATGCCGCCTAGCCATTTGGTCGTGGGTTGACGCCGCTCCCAAGAGAGCTGCCACTTGTTCTGGACAGATGTGAGCCGTGCCAGTTGAACAATGGAACAGCTAAAAGCGAGACGTACACGCGATGCGACGGCGCCCCTCGAAGATGATCCTGGTCCGCAACACGATGAAGATCACCCAAGACCCTATCAATTCCATGAACTTGCCAGGTCCGCTTTAACCGCGGTGTTCGACAGGCGATTCCTCAACGGTCCTCATATCCGCTCGTTCACAGGTGATGTTGACGGAGCGCCCGCCGATGGGCCGCGTTCGATGCGGTGTACCGACCTTCACCGTGTAGGAATCTCCCGCCTTCATCAGCAGCGTTTCGTCCGGAAGATCCAGCGCCATTGTCCCCTCGATGACCTGGAAGAACTCGTCGGAATTGGGGTGATGGTGCCAATGGAAGGGCTCCGTCATCACGCTGAGGCGGATGACGTGGTCATTCACGAAGGACAAGACCGAATTATGATAAGGGCCGACAGCAAGATTCGCGGCCTGTGGAATATTTGTTGGCTTCATGAATCGCTCCGACAAGTTCTCCCGTTATCGTGGTGCATCCGCGTCGGACAAGGCTCAAAGTTCGCTTTTGCAGCTACCTGCGCACGGACAGCAGCAGCGCCATGGTATCAACACAAAGAGGAAGTGCGA
>DASYHX010000491.1:0-8593 GCA_035998065.1 Pseudorhizobium sp. | reverse complement strand
CTTCAGGGATTCCAGCACCTGCAGGCCGATGGCTTCGGATGAAATCTCCGCCTCGCCGGAGCTCTCCAGCCGGCGCACGATGCCGGACACGGCACGCTCGATGCGGTCATTGTCGACCGGGCGCTTGCGCAGGGCGATCTGGAAGGAGCGCACCAGCTTGTTGCGGTCGAAAGGCACCTTGCGACCGGTCTTCTTCGTCACCATCAGCTCGCGCAGCTGCACCCGCTCAAAGGTGGTGAAGCGGCCACCGCACTCCGGGCAGATGCGCCGCCGGCGGATGGAGGTATTGTCCTCCGCCGGGCGCGAATCCTTGACCTGCGTGTCTTCCGAACTGCAATAGGGGCAGCGCATGCCTTGTCCTTACAGATACGGGTACATCGGGAAGCGATCGGTCAAGGCCACAACCTTGTCACGCACGGTGGCTTCCACGGCGGCATTGCCCTCGTCTGAGTTGGCGGTCTTCAGGCCGTCCAGGACCTCCACGATCAGATTGCCGATCTCGGCAAACTCGGCTTCCTTGAAGCCGCGGGTGGTGCCGGCCGGGGTGCCCAGACGGATGCCGGAGGTGACGAAGGGCTTTTCCGGATCGAAGGGGATGCCGTTCTTGTTGCAGGTGATGTAGGCGCGGCCAAGGGCCGCCTCGGCGCGCTTGCCCGTCGCGTTCTTCTTGCGCAGGTCGACCAGCATCAGGTGGTTGTCCGTGCCGCCGGAGACGATGTCGACGCCGCCCTTGACGAGCGTCTCGGAGAGCACCCTGGCATTCTTGACGATCTGGGCAGCATAGTCCTTGAACTCCGGCTTCAGCGCCTCGCCGAAGGCCACGGCCTTGGCTGCGATCACATGCATCAGCGGGCCGCCTTGAAGCCCAGGGAAGACTGCGGAATTGAACTTCTTCGCCAGATCCTCGTCGTTCGTCAGGATCATGCCGCCACGCGGGCCGCGCAGCGACTTGTGCGTCGTGGTGGTGGCGACATGGCAATGCGGGAACGGCGACGGATGGACGCCACCGGCGACGAGGCCGGCGATATGGGCCATGTCGACCATCAGCCAGGCCCCGACGCTATCGGCGATCTCGCGGAAGCGCTTCCAGTCCCAAATGCGGGAATAGGCGGTACCGCCGGCAATGATGAGCTTGGGCTTGTGCTGTTCAGCCTTGCGGGCAACCTCGTCCATGTCGAGTTGGTGGTCGTCCTCGCGAACCCCGTAGGACACGACGTTGAACCACTTGCCGGACATGTTGACCGGCGAACCGTGCGTCAGGTGACCGCCCGAATTCAGGTCGAGTCCCATGAAGGTGTCGCCCGGCTGCAGGAGCGCGAGGAACACTGCCTGGTTCATCTGCGAACCCGAGTTCGGCTGGACGTTGGCGAAGTTGACGCCAAAGAGCTTCTTGGCGCGTTCGATTGCGAGCTCCTCCGCGATGTCGACGAACTGGCAGCCGCCATAGTAGCGCTTGCCCGGATAGCCTTCGGCATACTTGTTCGTCATGATCGAACCCTGAGCTTCGAGCACCGCGCGCGAAACGATGTTCTCGGACGCAATCAGCTCGATCTCGTGGCGCTGGCGGCCCAGCTCCTTCTCGATCGCGCCAAAGATGTCAGGATCAGACTCGGCCAGCGGACGGGAGAAGAAGGCTTCGTTGTTCGACATGGCAAGGCTCCTCAGGGGCTCACTATACGTGTGCCCGCGTCTTAACGGGTGGCCCCGTTTTCGGCAATACGGCGAGCAAGATTTGCAGGTTCTTCGCCGACCATCGGAGACGAAAAAGCCGCGGCAGGACGCCGCGGCTCAAGATAGCCTGACAAACAATTGCCACTTACTGCGGCAGGAAATCTTCTTCGCTGATCGGGCCGGCTGACTGTTCGATACCGGTTGTCGTCTGCAGCGCCAACTCGGTTGCGCCGTCCATCTGATAGATGTCGTCGCGGAATTGAACCACTCCATCGGCGGCGGACCACGCGCTGATGTAGACGATGTAGATCGGCACTTCCTCGGCGAGCTTGATCGGCGTGTTGACGCGGCTGGCGATGACCCGCTCCATGTTCTGGCGTTCCCAACCAGGCGTCTCCTTGAGCAGCCAGTTCGTCAGATCGCGAACGTTTTGGGCGCGAATGCAGCCGGAGGACTCAAATCGCATCAGCTTGTTGAACAGGCCCTGCTGGGGCGTGTCGTGCATGTACTCGTTGTGCGGATTGTGGAAGTTGATCTTCGTCGACGCCATCGCGTTGATCTTGCCCGGATCCTGGCGGAACATCAGGTTGGGCGCCTTTGGCGCATTCCAGTCCACCGTCTCCGGCGCCACCTCGTTGCCGTTGCCGTCGAACAGGCGGATGTTGTTGCGCGTAAGGTAGGTCGGGTCCTTGCGCATCAACGGCACGATGTCCTTCTCGATAATGGAGCGCGGCGCCGTCCAGTAAGGGTTCAGGATAACTTCGTAGATCTTGGAGTTGATGACATGCGTAGGACGATCTATCTTGCCGACGACAGCAGTATTTCGCAGCGCAACGCGGCCATTCTCGATAGCTTCGATATAAGCGGCAGGGATATTGACCATCACGTATCGGCGGCCGAGGTCGCCTGCCATCGCCTGCAGGCGTACGAGGTTGGTTTCCAGCTGCTGCAGGCGCGTTGCGGCTGAAACATTCATGGCCTTCACCGTAAATTCGCCCATGACTCCATCTGCCGGGAGACCGTGACGGGCCTGGAAGCGCTTCACCGCGCCGTCAACGTAGGAATCGAAGGCCGACGACATGCCGGCAGATTGCGGCAGGTCTCCGGAGATCATCAGGCGTTGGCGCACCTGTTGCACCGCACCATCCACGACACCAATCCGCAGGGTCTGTGCCGGGTTGACCTGTGGCCATCCGCCGTTGGCAACGATCATCTGGTAATCCATGATCGCCTGCTGGATGTTGGCGGGAGCATGGGGACCTAGAACAGGATTGTTGGTGGCAACCGCAGCAACCGTGCGGGAACTGCCCCTCGCATCGAACTGGTCGTCCCAGGTGCCTCGACGCGGTGCCGCAATCAGACTTTCGATTGCCGTTTGCGCAAGCGCCGGAGTGGCGAGCGCCGCGGCGCCAAAAGAAGCAGCCGAGCGCAGGAGCATCCGGCGAGATACATGTTCCGATCCGATTTTCTTCGACATCATCCTACCCATCTGTTCCCGCAATGCACCATACAGGCTAGCGGAACATGGTTAACAAAAGGCGCAAACGCGCAGCCGGCCCCGACACCAAAGGCGATTTCAATCCCGGCAAGATCATCGCGGATGTCATGGCAATATGGCCAATTCGTGTCTGGGCGAGCTTGCTGGCCGGGAGGTTTGGATTTATGACATTTTGGTGACGGTCGTATTTGAAGGGTACACGCCAGATGGAGGAACCGCGCAAGATCGCGACACCACCGACAGACTGGCGGTATGACGCACTCCGCCTACAGTCTGGTAGGGTGGGAGATGGAAAGCCTCTCGATCTGTCGACGCTCATCCACCAGGACGCGGGCACCGTTCGTCTGGTTTACGTCCACCCCGACCTGCCGGACGCGGTTATAAAAGTCGTGCGGCCAGAAAGGGTCGACGTGTTCGGCCACTTCAAGGACGACAAGCGCTTGCGATTCAGGCGCCCGCTCGGAATGTACCGGCTGTTCCGCCGCGAACTCCACCAGTATCTGGAGCTTTGTCGGCGCGGGTACGGAGACAGGCGCAGCGTCTATCCGATGGCGACGCCATTCGGGTTCCTTCCAACCTCGGAAGGCCTCGGCCTCGTAAGCGAAAAGATCAAGAACGAATCTGGAGACATGGGGCCCTCCCTTAAAAGCCTCATCAGAAGCGGGAAGGTTCGGGCAATGCATGTCGCAGCGCTGAACGCCTTGTTCGATGAATGCATCGACCTGCATCTCATCATAGGGGATCCGAACCCCGGCAACATGGTCTACACCGAGGTGCGCTCGGGACGGCCGGAGTTTGTTCTTGTCGACGGTGTTGGCGAAAAGAACCTGATACCTCTCCGCACCCTCAGTTGGCACTATAATCGCTACAAGCTGAAGAAGGCCCAGCGGACGCTGCTGGCGGCCATTGCACGCGCCAATCCAGGTCTTCCGATTGCAAAGCCCGCTCTCGCCTAATGCATCAACCGGACGCGCAGGGGACGCATCCGGTTTGAGGAAGACTGGAGGTTATTCGGCCTAGAGGCGGTAAGCGATCGAGTCGTTCCAGAAGCGGTCGAGGCGCTGGAGGAGCTTGTTCATCTGGGCGAATTCGCCCTCGCCGATACCACCGACCTTCTCAATCGATCCGATGTGGCGCTCATAGAGCTTGGCCACGGTTTCGGCGATCTCCTGGCCATCTTCGGTAAGGCTAATGCGAACCGAGCGACGGTCGATGCGCGAGCGCTGGTGATTGATGAAGCCGAGGTCGACCAGCTTCTTGACGTTGTAGGAGACGTTGGAGCCGAGATAGTAACCGCGTGAGCGGAGTTCGCCGGCCGACAGTTCCGAGTTCCCGATATTGAAGAGCAGGAGCGCCTGGACGGCATTGATGTCGTCGCGGCCCTGCCGCTCGAACTCGTCCTTGATGACGTCGAGAAGGCGGCGGTGGAGACGCTCGACCAGGTGGAGGGATTCCATGTAGAGCGAGCGGATGGTTTCTTCACGCGGGTCTGCTGCGACCGCTACCTGCGGCTTCATTTTCGTGTTCATGATCTCTGCCTCACTGTTTGGTTGGCGGTTTTTGTTTTCTTCCCGCCTTGTGAGTGAGATTATCGAAGGCCCATAAAATTCGACTTAAAAGGTATGTTTAACAGTAGCTTACCCCAGGATCCGCAATTGCGGCGACGGCGGGGCAGCTGGGGCTCAGTCTATTTTCCCCTTAGTGATATCAATAGGTTAGCGCGGAAAATCATTCAAATAACCGGCGCCAAAGCTTTCGAGCTAAGGTAAATCAGAGGTTACCCGTTCGGCCTTTCGACGCTCTTCCAGCCAAAGAGCCAGGCGGAAAAGAGCATAGAGGCACGCTACGAGGACGTGAAAAGCAAGAACCGCACTGTTGGCGCCAAAGATGTCGGACCACAGCGCGTACATCAGAAACTGCACCGCTACGGCCAGCACCCAAAGAACCGGGCCCCAGGACACGGCGAGCCATAGCCCGAGCGAGGCGACAGGGAAAAGCACGGCAAGGGACGGCGCTGCTACCTGCCATGGAAGGGAAAGGAGATCAAACCGACCCCTGCCTTCAAGCGAGTAGCCAACCAGCATTCCCCAGTATTGCAGCCCGAGCCACAGGCAAGCGATCGCCACGAGCCGCAAGAAGAGTACGAACAGAAGCTGGGCCAGGGTTTGCTTCGGTACGGTCGGTGAATCAGGCTCCATCCCCACATGATAGTCATGACGATCCGCGGGGGCTAGCCATCGGGGGTGGCGAAGTGACCATTCGCAATCCTTCCGCAGAATGTTAAGGAGGGCCAATACGCCAGAGGAGCGAGGCATTCATGAGCGACAAGACGCATCTCGTCGACGAAATCACCGGCCACCGCCGCATGCGGCGCAACCGCAAGGCCGACTGGACGCGGCGCATGGTGCAGGAAAACCGGTTGACGGTCGACGACCTGATCTGGCCGATCTTCCTCGTGCCGGGCACCGGCATCGTCGATCCCATTGCGGCCATGCCCGGCGTCAACCGCATGAGCGTTGACAAGGCGGTGGAGGCTGTCCGCGAGGCGGCGGATTTCGGCATTCCTGCGATCGCCCCCTTCCCCGACGTGGAGATGGAGAAGCGCGACGCGACCGGTTCGGAAATTCTCAAGCGCGACAATCTGATCAACCAGTTCACAAGTGCTGCGAAGAAGGCCGCGCCGAATATCGGGCTCATCACGGATGTGGCCCTCGATCCCTTTACCAGCCACGGCCATGATGGGATCCTACAGGATGGAATCATCATCAACGACGAGACGGTGGACCAGGTGGCCAAGGCTGCCGTGATGCAGGCGGACGCGGGTGCCGATATCATCGCGCCCTCCGAAATGATGGACGGACGGATCGGGGCGATCCGACGGGCACTCGACGCGGCTGGTCACCAGGACGTCGGCATCATGTCCTACGCGACCAAGTTCGCATCCGGTTTCTATGGTCCATACCGGGAGGCGATCAACACGGGCGGTCTGCTGAAAGGCGACAAGAACAGCTATTACATCAGCCCGGCCAACAGCACCGAGGCCTTGCGCGATGCCGCGCTCGACGTCGAGGAAGGCGCCGACATGCTGATGGTGAAGCCCGGGCTCGCCTACCTGGATATCTGCTGGCGCATGAAGGACGCATTTGGCCTGCCGACCTTCGCCTACCAGGTGTCGGGCGAATACACCCAGATCAAGGCAGCTGCGATGAACGGCTGGATCGACGGCGACAGGATCGTGATGGAGACGCTGCTGTGCTTCAAGCGCGCCGGCTGCGACGGGATCCTCTCGTATTTTGCGGTGGACGTGGCGCGGAAGCTGGCAAGGGGGTAGGAAGCGCCGCTTGCGCAGAGCCTCACGCCCTCCCATATCCATATCGAGCAACTGGAGACGGCTGACATGGCGATCGATCCTAACCCGACACTTGCAGCGCCCGACGACTGGCGCGCCTATAGCGGCGTCCTATCGCGGCGGGCGTTCGCCTTCGTGATCGATTACGCGATCGTGCTGCTACTGTGCATTCCCGCGGCAGTGGTTGTCTTCTTTCTGGGCATACTGACGCTGGGGCTGGGTTTTTTCCTGTATCCGGCGCTGTTCGTTATCGTTGCCCTTCTTTATTTCGGCATGACACTGGGCGGCCCGAGCCAAGCAACGCCTGGCATGCGCGCAATGGGCATCGCCATGGTGCGGCTCGACGGGCGGCGGATGGATTTCCTCACCGCGATGGTTCACACCGTGCTCTTCTGGATCATCAACTCGTTCCTGACGCCGTTGATCCTGCTGATCGGCCTGTTCGCCGAACGATCGCGCCTCGTGCACGACATGCTGCTCGGTACGGTGATCGTGCGGACGGAGTGAGCGCTCGCAGGACTGCTGGCGCACACCTGTCGGTGTTGCGCCGAGCCTGTTGACCTTTTGCCAATCTGCGCCATGGTATGGCTGTTAAGGCATCAGCATGAAGCCAAGACGGGACCCTTCGCGCCGCGATGAACACACAGACCACGCCCTCCCCGCAGTTCTACCTGACGGCTCCGGCAACATGCCCCTATCTGCCCGGTCAGTTGGAGCGGAAGGTGTTCACGCATCTTGTCGGACCCCGCGCCGCGGACATGAACGATCTGCTGACCCAGGGCGGGTTCCGCCGATCCCAGAACATTGCCTACCGGCCTGCCTGTGAGACCTGCCGCGCCTGCATTTCGGTGCGTATCCTCGCCGACGAATTCGAGCCGGTGCGCTCGATGCGCCGCATTCTTGCCGCCAATCGCGACATGGTCTCCACCATTCACCCGGCACAACCCTCTACCGAGCAGTTCTCGCTGTTCCGGCGTTACCTGGACGACCGCCACCAGCAGGGCGGCATGTCCGACATGTCGGCGCTCGACTACGCGATCATGGTCGAGGACAGTCACGTCAACACCCGCATCATAGAATATCGCCGCCGGGAGCCCGGCGACGGCATTGGCGAAAAGCCGAAAGGGGAACTGCTGGCTGTTGCATTGACAGACCTGATGAGCGACGGGCTCTCCATGGTTTATTCCTTCTTCGACACCAACTTGTCCAAGCGCTCGCTTGGGACCTTCATGATCCTCGACCATATCAAGCGGGCACGTTCTCTCGGCCTGCCGCATGTGTATCTGGGCTATTGGGTCAAGGGTTCGAGCAAGATGGGCTACAAGACACGCTTTCAGCCTCAGGAACACCTCACTGCCCGCGGCTGGGAACGCTACGATCCGGCGGGCGAGCCCTGAGCCAGTACCTGACATGAACGATCACAAGAAAGGCCTCGTGCTCACCTCAATCGGGGGGCTGGCGCTCTCGTTCGACGTACCGCTGGTCAAGCTCGGCCAAGGCGATCTCTGGTCGGTCATCGCATTGCGCAGCGTCTTCACGCTGATGGCGGCGCTGCTGCTGTGGGTGGCCCTGAGGATGCTTGCGAAGCGCGCGCCGGTGCTCGTCCCCGGCCGCGCCGGTGTTCTTGCCGGTCTCTTCTACGGGCTTTCCACGATGACCTTCCTTGGCGCCGTGTTCAATACGGCGACGGCCAATGTCGTCTTCATTGTCGCCTTCACACCGATGTTTGCGGCGCTGTTGGGCTGGCTCGTGCTGAGGGAAGTGCCGTCCGTTTCCACGGTCGTGACAATGGGCGCCATGGTGGCAGGCGTCGCATTGATTGTTTCCGGCGGGCTGGAGGCCGGCGGGCTTTTCGGCGACCTTCTGGCGGCTCTGACATCGGCACTTCTCGCCGGCGCCATCACCATTGCCCGCAAGACGCGGCGCGACATGGGCTTCGTCCCGCTGGTGGCGACAGTCCTGCCGGCCATCATTGGCCTCGCCTTCGTCGCGAACGACGGTTTCCACGTTGCTGCACCCGCCTGGGTCATCTTTGACGGCGCCGTGATGATCCCGCTCGCCTTCTGGTGCCTTGC
>DASYHX010000470.1:0-2492 GCA_035998065.1 Pseudorhizobium sp. | reverse complement strand
CTTATCACGTGATTAAACGCGCAACGGAAACGTGCCGAGTACATTCGCCGACTCTCATGAGTCTCCTAGCCCTCCAAACCCGCGTTGTAGCTTTCGCTGCCGAAGCAACCGCCGAGCGGCGCCGGGAGGATTTGGTGCCGGCTCAGGTTGGCCAATGTGTGGGCATGCCGCACCTTGCCGCAGAACATTCGCGTATGAGAAGAGGAGTGCCCATCGGCATGAAGCTGTTCGCCCCGATCCTTGCGGTTGCCGTTTTCGTAATGAGCCCTGCTGGAGTTGCACCCTCAAAGGCAAGTCCCCTCATTCAGATCATGCAAGGGGATCTCGGGCAAAGTCGACCAAGCGGCTGCCCGAGCAGGTGGTGCGCCTGCTACTTGGACAAGATCCTTGCCGAAGCAGGCCTGCAACCCCGCGGCTCGAATTTGGCTCGTGATTTCTCGACTTATGGAAAGCCAGCGCAGCCGGCCCAGTTCGGCGCTATCATGGTCATGCGCAATCACGTGGGGGTCGTCACGGGCCAGTGCCCAGATGGTCGCGTCCAGATCATCTCGGGCAATTACAGCCGCAAGGTGCTGCCGGGCTGCTACAGTGCTGCCAAGGCCATAGCTTGGCGTAGACCGTAAGCTTGTTGATAGCGCTCGGGCTGAGCTATTGGACGTAGATGACCTCATGCAGCGGGGCAGGGGCCGTCCCTTCAAGCCTGAAAAACCTGCTCAAGCGAAGCTCAGCCCTTAGAGCTTACCAATAACGTCCAGCGCTACTTGTCGCTCTCGGTTAGCCCCTTGACGAACCAGCGCTGGAAGAAAATCACCACAGCGACCGGCGGGATGATGGCGAGCATGGCCAACAGATTCGAACGCCCATACTCAGGCACTTGCTGACTACCATCCAGCCCTTGCGTGATCTGCTTGATGCCCTGGACCAGCGTGTACTTGCCTTCATCGGTGACGATCATGGTGGGCCAGAGATACTGGTTCCAGCCGTAGACGAACATGATGATGAAGATTGCTGCGATCATGGTTTGCGAGAGCGGAATGAGGATGTCGATGAAGAACCGGATGGGACCGGCGCCGTCGATACGGGCCGCTTCCAGCAGTTCTTCGGGCACCGACAGATAGAATTGGCGGAAGAAGAAGGTCGCGGTGGCCGACGCGATCAGTGGCACGATAAGCCCTGTATAGGTGTTCAATAGACCCAACTTCTGGGTGATCTCGTAGGAAGGTACGATGCGCACCTCCAGCGGCAGCAGCAGGGTTGTGAAGATCAGCCAGAAGGCGACCATGGCAAAGCGGAGCCGGAAGTAGACAATGGCATAGGCCGCCATCATCGATATGACCACCTTGCCGATTGCAAAGCCGAGGCCCAGCACCAGCGAGTTCTTGAACATGTTGAGACCGGTATTGGCACCGGAAAAGCTCATCGATTCAAAAAGGGCCTTCATTAGGTTTGGCCACAACTGATCGCCGAACTGAAGTCCGGGACCCGATTTGATCGTCTCAATGTCGGGCATGGAGCTCATCTGCACCAGCATTAGGAGCGGCGCGACCATAAACACCACACCCGCGATCAGGATGACATGATCGCCAACAGCCTCCCAATCGATCTTCATGGGGCGTAGCCGCGGAGTGGTTCTCGAGGCAATAAGGCGACGGTTCTCAGACAGATCGGTCATGATCGTCCCTTAGTTGTAGTGGATGCGACGTTCAACCATGCGGAACTGAAAGATCGTCAGCAGCAGGACGAGCACCATGAGCACCACAGACTGCGCCGACGACCCGCCGATATCCTGCCCGCGGAACCCGTCGAGATAGACCCGGTAGACCAAGGTCACCGGGTTATCGCCAGGATTGTTTCTCAGAATGGTGTCGATCGTCCCAAAGGTATCGAACAGCGAATAGGTGATGTTGGTGATCAGCAGGAAAAAGCCGGTGGGTGCGAGCAGCGGAAAGGTGATGGTCCAGAACCGGCTCACGGCCGAACGATTGTCGATCATGGCCGCTTCCACGACATTGCGGGGAATGGACTGCAGGCCTGAGAGGAAAAAGATGAAGTTGACCGGGATCTGTTTCCAGACCGAGGCAATGATCATTGCGATGGCCGTATCGGCATAGTTCTGCCGGATGCGAAAGTCCCAGCCAAACAGCTCAAAGAAGCTGGTTAGTGGGCCCCACCGCTGATTGAACATGATGAGCGTGATGAAACCGGCGACAGGGGGGGCCACTGCATAGACCCACATCAATAACGTCCGGTAGGTCTTGGCGCCGCGGATCACTTTGTCGGCCTTTACAGCCAGCAGCAGGGCAATAGCGAGCGAAAAAAAGGTGACCAATGTCGAGAACACGACCGTGAAACCGGCGTTGTTGAGATATTCCGGGCTGCGGAAGAGCCGCAGATAGTTCTCAAGTCCCACGAAGTTGGCGCTGAACCCGAACGGATCCTCAAGGTAGAAGGAGGACCGCAGCGCCTGCAGGGCTGGCCAGTAGAAGAACACG
>DASYHX010000467.1:0-4175 GCA_035998065.1 Pseudorhizobium sp. | reverse complement strand
GAGTCTTGCTGGTGGACCTAACGGTTTTTGGCGGAATTGCATTGTCACGCCGGGCTGCTGAGGCCTTAGAGGTTTCCTCTATTGCTTTTGACCAATCTGAACTAAGTTCGTTGAACATCTTGTTCTGGTTCAAGAAATTCTCACTGATCGATGCACCACTCCCGTTGAGCAGTGCTGTTCTTCTTGCCTCTGCAGAGCGAAAAAGGGACGCGATCGCGTTACTTCGGGTTCCATTGAATTCATCCACAGCACTTTGAAAGTCTGCCCAAGCACTTGAGTGAATGTTCATGAAAGTCGAAACAGCCGCTTTTGTCAAAAAACGTTGCAGCGGATTGGAACTAGCGGCGTCTATCCCCAATGCGGCATAACCTGCTAGTCCATTGCGGCCAGTGACGTTGTTTACTTTGTCTAGCGTGATCCAAATTCTTCCGAACGCTAACCCCGCCGCTTTTTGGTCGGTGCTTGACCCGTGCTCCTTTAGATATGTGAGGTAGTTCTTTAGCCCAGCCTTCGCGGTCATCGATCCCATGGATACTGGAAGTTGCTGCACGGTGTTTTGGGTATTTGCAGAGTTTCGTTGCTGAGAAGTTTGGTGGGCACGTACCTGCTGTTCACATCGACTTCTGGCACGTCCTCCTTCCATCGCGATCTCAAAAGCTGCGTCCATAAGGTTGTGGCCTTCTGCCATTTTTTTGCGCCAGGCTAACCCCGGCATCATTTCGATGGGCATGGCATCAGCTTCTCGATATTTCGCTTTCGCTTCTGACCGCACTTGATCGCCTACAGCTTGAAAGCGTGCGTATAACTCGCGGCATTGCTGCATGTTCGTTGGCGAAATTGGGTCCTGTGGAAGACTATACGAATAAGAGGGCGACGGCGCGCCAAGGAGGAAAACCGTTAGAAGCAGAACGAGGCCCACTGGAATTCGATGATGGAGATCAATCTGCCACATCACAACTGTTCTCAATGATAGGAATTTGATTATCGCAAGATTTTGCTTTTAATCAACTTGCCTTCGTAGGCATCTCCACTATGACGCTCTTCGCAGCTTCATGACACCTTACTGGACCAGTCTAAGGGCTCAGACCGAACAATCTCTAGCGCAATTCTAGTACAGCCTAAGCTGAGCCTCATATAAATCAACTAGCTATAACCAATGTCTTCCAATTCCGATTCCAAAGGTCACAGGTTCGAATCCTGTCGGGTGCGCCATTTCCTTCAACACGTTCGGCCCTATAGTCCAGTCTCTGCAACATTGTTGCAATCGGATTTCGTTTAGGAGCCTTGTTCCCCCATGCCAGGGACGTTCACCAGCATCTTTCTCGTTGCCTTCGACCTCGACGAACGGCAGCAGCCCGTCCGGTCTTTCGAACCCCGCATTGCGGCCACCGAGGCGGTCGCGCTGGAAGATGCGCAGCGGCTTTCGCGCCAGCACGCCGGGGTTCTTGTTTGGAAACGGACAGGCGATCCTGTCGTCGGAGAGGAAGGTGATCCGGAAATCATCTTCCAGACCGGCAGAACGGGTGACTTTGACTGACGGGCGGTAGCTTCACCCCACCGCCTCACCGCACACCGAGTCGAGCGCCCTCTTCAAATCTTCAAATCCGTGCGGCTTGGGGAGCCTCGTGGTACGCGAGACGTCATGAAGCTCCGGCAGGTGCGCCGCGCCGGTTGCGAAGATGATCGCGACGGACGGCCAACGTTGCCGCACTTCGCGACAGAGATCCTCTCCCGTCATTCCGGGAAGACCAAGGTCGCTGATGAGGACGTCGATTCCGCCTTGCTCCAGCAAAGGCAAGGCCTCCTCCGCCGAAGATGCCTCGAGCACCTCGCACCCCAACTCGTGGAGCATGTCGGCCGTCGCCCACAGGATCAGGGGCTCGTCCTCGACCAGAAGCACCCGATGCAGCTTCTGCCCTACCTCCGGTTCCGACGCCTCTTGTGTCGGCGAGACAGCCGCATCAGGACTGTCGCCTAACGGCTTCTGCTTTTCCAGAGCAAGTACCTGACGAACCTTCCGCGCCAGGGCGTCGCGCGAGTAGGGCTTGTTGAGGAGTTGAACGCCCGGGTCCAAGCGCCCCCCGTGGACGATGGAGTTTTCCGTGTAGCCGGACGTGAACAGCACCGCCAATCTGGGAAGACGTTCCTTTGCCTTGCGCGCCAGCTCCGTGCTTTTCAAAGGGCCTGGCATGACGACATCGGTAAACAGCATGTCGACCGGGATACCGCTCTCGATCACGCTCAGAGCAGCCGCGGCGTCCGAGGCTTTCAATACGCGGTAACCGAGATCCTGCAGCATCTCGACGACCGTTGCGCGCACGCCCTCGTCGTCTTCTGCGACCAGAATGGTTTCCGGACCGCCTTCCACAGGAGCATCGAGTGTCTCGACCGGGCGATCCTCCTGCTGCATCGAGCGCGGAAGATACATCTTCACCGTGGTGCCGAGACCGAGCTCGCTGTAGATCTTCACATGCCCGCCCGACTGCTTGACGAAGCCATAGACCATAGAAAGACCGAGGCCCGTCCCCTTGCCTTCCGGCTTCGTCGAGAAAAACGGCTCGAACACCTTGTCGATCAGATCCGGCGCCATTCCAGTTCCGGTGTCCGTAACCGACAGGACCACATATTGTCCTGGCTCCACGTCGTGATGCAGGCGCGAGTATGCGTCGTCGACGAAAGCGTTTCCGGCCTCGATGGTCAGTTTGCCGAAGCCTTCCATGGCGTCACGGGCATTGATTGCCAAGTTGAGCAGCGCGTTCTCGATCTGCGTGGGGTCGACTAACGTGTTCCACAACCCGCCGGAAACGATGGTTTCGATTTCGACCCCTTCACCGATCGTCCGGCGCAACATTTCGTCCATACCGCGGATAAGGCGGCCAACGCTGACGACGCGCGGATCTAGCGCTTGGCGCCGCCCGAAGGCGAGGAGTTGCGACGCAAGCTTCGAACCCCGGTCCACGCCGGCAAGGGCATTCGTGACACGGCGCTGTGCCTTCTCGTTGCCGGCGATATCCTTCGCGAGGAGTTGAAGGTTTCCCGCCACCACCTGAAGAAGGTTGTTGAAGTCGTGTGCAACGCCACCGGTGAGGTTGCCGATCGCCTCCATCTTCTGGGCCTGCTGAAGAGCGAGCTCGGTTTTTCGAAGGGCAATTGCGGAGTCGCGTTCTTCAGTCACGTCGCGGCCAACGGCGTGGATAAACTGGTCATCCGGAACGGCCGTCCAAGCGATCGTTCTATAACTGCCGTCCTTGGCCCTATACCTGTTTTCGAACGAAAACGTGGTCGCGCCTTCGCTGAGCTTGCCGACTTCTGCGAGAGTGGCGTCCAATTCCTCAGGGTGGATGAGATCGACGAAGGAGCGTCCGATCAGTTCGTCATCCTCCCAGCCCAACACTGAGGTCCAGGCGGGGTTCACGGCGTAGATCGTTGCGTTGAAATCGGCGACCAGCATGATGTCGGTGGACAGTCTCCACATCCGATCGCGGTCTGCCGTGCGCTCCGCGACACGTTCTTCGAGCGTACGGTTCAACTCCTCCAGCTTCGCCCTGGTCTCACGTTGATCATGGATGTCAGTATTCGTGCCAATCCATCGCAGGATTTTCGCGGCATCGTCCCTGATCGGAACCGCTCGGGCGATGTGCCAGCGATAGCTGCCGTCTGCCGCCCGCAGCCGAAACTCGATCTGGTAGATCTCGCCTCCCTCCACTGCCTCGCGCCAGCGCGCGGCAGCGATCGGGAGGTCGTCCGGATGAACCATCCTCCCCCATGCATCCCCCTGAAGCTCGGCGGGCCCGAACCCGGAGTACTCGACAACTCGGTCATTGAACCAGTCGAGGCTGCCGTCCGCTTGGGCGGTCCAGACGTGGTTCGGCATCGCCTGGGTGAGAGCGCGGAATCGCTCCTCGCTCTCTCTGAGCTCCCTTTGCGCGCGCCGCCGCTCTGTGATGTCCTGCACCACGCCCACAAAACGCAACGGGTTTCCGTCTGTATCGTACTCGAACTCGGCACGCCGCGCGATAACCCGCTCTTGGCCATCGTTGGCACGACGTATCCGATATTCCGCGTTGGGAGGAGCAGTGCCTAATCGGCGGCTCACATCAGTGGAGGCCACCTGTTGGTCTTCCGGGACGATCAGCTGCTGCACGACGTCTACGGGTACGGCGTCGGACGGCTCA
>DASYHX010000466.1:0-4935 GCA_035998065.1 Pseudorhizobium sp. | reverse complement strand
CCTGAGGTCCGCTGCAGTAATACGCATGTTGGTCGCGGCTTCGCGGGCCCGCGTGGAATCGCGCCAGAGGATCGAAGCTGCTCCTTCCGGAGAGATCACCGAGTAGATGGAATGCTCCAGCATGTAGACGCGGTTGCCGGTCGCAATGGCGATGGCGCCGCCCGACCCACCTTCACCGATCACGACAGACACCATCGGTACCTTGAGCGCCAGGCACATCTCCGTGGAGCGCGCAATCGCCTCAGCCTGGCCACGTTCCTCGGCGCCCACGCCCGGATAAGCGCCTGCGGTGTCGATGAGGGAGATCACCGGCAGGCCGAACCGATCGGCCATCTCCATAACACGGATCGCCTTGCGATAGCCTTCAGGGCGAGGACTGCCGAAATTGTGCTTCAGGCGGCTCTTTGTGTCGTGGCCCTTCTCCTGTCCAAGAACGGCGACCGGCTGTCCGCGGAAGCGTCCAAGCCCGGCCTGGATGGCGGCATCCTCACCGAAGCTGCGGTCACCGGCAAGCGGTGTGAAGTCGGTGAACAACTGGCCTGCATAATCGACGAAGTGAGGCCGCTGCGGATGGCGCGCGACCTGCGTCTTCTGCCAGGCGTTGAGCTTGCCATAGATATCTTCCATCGCTTCGCGAACGCGCACTTCCAGGCGCGAAACCTCGTCGGAGGTGTCGATGCTCTCGTCTTCGGCGGCGATCTTCTTCAACTCGTGGATCTTTGCCTCGAGGTCTGAGATTGGCTTTTCGAAGTCGAGATAAGTCTGCATTGGATCCGTGTTCCGATGGTTCTGGCCGGGCCGGCGGGCCCTCTATTCCCGGTTTTTCGCCAGTTTTGCAAGGGGGTGGTGCGTTTGCACCAATTGGCGGAGCCTCTCTTCGAGCACATGTGTATAGATCTGCGTAGTGGAAATGTCCGAATGGCCCAGCAGTTCCTGCACCACTCGCAGGTCAGCTCCGTTCTGGAGAAGGTGGCTGGCGAAGGCGTGCCGCATCACGTGCGGAGATATGGATGCCGTGGTAAGGCCGGCGCGGGTGGCGAGGGCCTTGAGGTCACGTGCGAACACCTGCCGCGGCAGGTATCCCTCCTTTCCACTGGAGGGAAAGAGCCAGGAACTGTCGGCATCGTCCTTGCCGGCAGCCTTGCGCGCCTCGCCATATCGTCGCAGCGCTTCGATTGCCGTGCGAGACAGGGGCACAAGCCTTTCCTTGTTACCCTTGCCTCGAATGATCAGGAAGCGGCCCTCCTGGTCAAGCACCCGCGCCGGCAACGAAACCAGTTCGCTAACGCGCATGCCTGTCGCATAAAGCAGTTCGAGGAGCGCCAGCATGCGCAGGCGTAAAAGCTGTCCCGCAGAGGGGTCGTTGGCTTCCCTAGACGCCAGGTCCAGAAGGCGCGTCACGTCCGCCTCGCTCATCGTCTTGGGGAGCACACGCGTCTTCGTTGGGCTGTCAAGGATGGCGCTTGGGTCGTCAGCGCGCAGCCCCTCCGCGTAAAGAAACTTGTAGAACTGCCGCATCGCCGACAGCCGTCTTGCCTGAGAGCTCGCGGCGAAGCCGCCTTGGGCAAGCTCCGAAAGATAGGCGCGCAGGTCGGTGGCGTCTGCCTCTAAATGCAATCTCTTTCGACCGGCAAGGAATTCGTGGAGATGATCGAGGTCGCGCTGGTAAGATGCCAAGGTATTGGCGGCGGCACCGCGCTCGGCACTCATCATCTCCAGGAAAGCCTCGATATGAGCGCGCGTCGACGTTCCCACGCCCCTGTCACTCCTGCGGGGCTGGATTGAGCCGTTCGGACGGAATTCGAACGGTGACGTCGCGTTCGCGAGGCTCGACGAGAAAGACCAGCGCCAGCATGCTCCCATAGATGATCCCAGCGATGACAGCCAGAATGAGCAGGAAGCGAAACAGAGTGGGCATGAGTCGGAATTCCTTCGTGAATCCTGCTGAAGACGACGGGCAGTATATGCGAAAAGGCTGCGTAGCATGCAAGTTTCAGTCCGACTTTGGACGCGTGCATGGCTTGACGGTCGGGACCCATTTGTCGATACCCTTCGACAAATGGATTGTGAACGATGAACGACCTTTCAGCACCCGCGATGGGACTGTCTCTGGCTCAGAATGCTCGCGCAGCGCTGGGCAAGCGAAATCTCGTCTTCGTCGGGCTGATGGGAGCGGGCAAGTCCGTGATCGGGCGGATGGTGGCCCAGGCGCTGTCCCTGCCCTTCGTCGATACCGATTCCGAGATCGAGCGTGTGTCGCGCATGACGATCGCGGAACTGTTTGCAGCCTATGGGGAGGCTGAATTCCGATCGCTTGAAACCCGCGTGATCGCCCGACTTATGGAGGGTGGCCCGCGGGTGGTCTCCACCGGCGGCGGAGCTTTTATCAATGACAACACGCGTCAGGTCATCCGCGGTGGTGGCGTTTCCGTCTGGCTGGCCGCTGACCTCGACGTGCTCTGGGAGCGGGTCAACAAACGGGATCACCGGCCGCTTCTGAAGACCGAGAACCCGAAGGCGACGCTCGAGACCCTGATGAAGCAGCGGTACCCAATTTACGCATTAGCGGATCTCACGGTGCAATCGGGCCATGTGCGTAAGGAAGCCATGGTCACAAATGTCCTTTCCGCCTTGGCAAGTGCGGAGAAGAAAGGTGACGGAGAATGAATGGCACTACGTCCAGAGCCGATGAACGGCTGGTCCATGTTCCTCTGGGAGAGCGTGCTTACGACATCCTGATCGGTCCAGGCATGATCGCCAGGGCAGGAGGTGAGATCACCGCACGGCTTAAGGGGCGACGTGCTGCCATCGTCACCGACGAACACGTGGAGCCTCTCTATCTAGCGCAGTTGATGGACAGCCTCCAGACCGACGGGATCGAGGCTGTGTCGCTGACGCTTCCGGCGGGCGAGAAGACGAAAAGCATGGATAGCCTTGCAGCCGCGACGGACATGATGCTTGCGGCCCGGATCGAACGCGGTGATGCGGTCATCGCTTTGGGGGGCGGCGTCATTGGTGACCTAGCAGGCTTCGCTGCCGGCATCGTGCGCCGCGGGGTCCGTTTCATCCAGATCCCGACCTCCTTGCTGGCGCAGGTGGATTCCTCGGTCGGCGGCAAGACCGGCATCAATACCCGGCACGGCAAGAATTTGCTCGGTGTCTTTCACCAACCGAATCTCGTGTTGGCCGATACCGCGGTTCTCGACAGTCTTTCGCCACGCGAATTCCGCGCCGGCTATGCCGAGGTGGTAAAGTATGGTCTCATTGACAAGCCCACCTTCTTCCACTGGCTGGAGAAGAACTGGACGAAGGTCTTCGAGGGCGGGCCGGAGCGGATCGAAGCCATTGCGATCAGTTGTCAGGCCAAGGCCGATGTCGTGGTCGAAGACGAGCTTGAGACGGGGCGGCGGGCACTTTTGAACCTTGGCCATACCTTCGGCCATGCGTTGGAAGCAGCGACGGATTACGACAGCAGCAGGCTCGTGCACGGGGAGGGCGTAGCGATCGGCATGGTGCTCGCGCACCGGTTTTCGGCCCGCCTGAACCTGGCGAGCCCCGACGATGCGCAGCGTGTTGCCGCCCATCTTTCGGCTGTAGGTTTGCCTACGAGAATTGCGGATATTGAAGGGTCTCTGCCTCCAACCCAGATGTTGATGGATGCGATTGCGCAGGACAAGAAGGTGAAGAGCGGCAAGCTCACCTTCATCCTTACGCGCGGGATCGGCCAGTCTTTCGTCGCCGATGACGTGCCGGCGTCGGAGGTGCTCCGTTTCCTGGAAGAGATGCGCTAGGAGTTATCGTGGAAGCCTTCCTTTCTATCGTCGCCGAATACTGGCTCACCTTGTTGTCGATCATCGTGCTGATCGTGGCGTCGGGTTTCTTCTCTGGATCGGAAACGGCACTGACGGCGGCCTCGCCCGCGCGCATGCACACGCTGGAGAGCAACGGCGATACAAGGGCTGGCACGGTCGGTATGCTGATCAAGCGCCGCGACCGCCTCATCGGCGCTCTGCTGATCGGGAACAATCTTGTCAATATTCTCGCATCTGCTTTGACGACAAGCCTATTCCTGGCGGTGTTCGGGGATTCGGGTGTTGCTTTCGCGACCCTGCTGATGACCGCTCTGCTGGTGGTTTTTTCGGAGGTGCTGCCGAAAAGCTGGGCCATTTCTGCGCCCGACCGGTTTGCCATGTTCGTCGCCCCGTTCGTGCGGCTGTTCGTCGCCGTCGTTGGTCCGCTGTCCAGTGCAGTCAACGCCATCGTTCGCGGAATTCTTGCCATCTTCGGCGTCAACCTCTCGAAAGAAGCCTCCATGCTCTCCGCGCACGAGGAACTGCGCAGTGCACTCGACCATCTGCACCGCGAGGGCGGCTTCAAAAAGGCGGATCGTGATCGGGTGGGGGGACTGCTGGATCTTGAGGAGCTCGAAGTTTCCGACATCATGAAGCATCGGACCGTGATGCGGGCCGTCAATGCGGACGATCCGCCTGAGGTGGCCGTTCGAACGGTACTGGAAAGCCCGTTCACCCGCATGCCCGTCTGGCGCAATTCGACCGAGAACATCATCGGCGTCGTCCATGCCAAGGATCTGTTGCGGGCGCTCGCCGAGCCAAATGTCGAGCCGGAAAACCTTGACATTGTCAAGATTGCGCAGAAGCCATGGTTCGTACCCGACAGCACCACGCTCAAGGACCAGCTCAACGCGTTCCTGCGGCGAAAGGTGCATTTTGCGGTGGTCGTCGACGAATATGGTGAGGTTCAGGGTATCGTCACTCTGGAAGACATCCTCGAGGAGATCGTCGGGGACATTGCCGACGAGCACGATCTTGAAATCCAGGGTGTGCGTCAGGAAGCGGACGGATCGATCATCGTCGACGGCTCGGTGCCGATCCGCGACCTCAATCGCGCCCTCGACTGGGACCTCCCAGACGAGGA
>DASYHX010000461.1:0-9890 GCA_035998065.1 Pseudorhizobium sp. | reverse complement strand
GCACATGGCGGAAGGTTTGCCAAGACGACGCTCCGAGGTCACGGGCAGCCTCTTCGTAGGCCGGGGAAAAGCGGTTGAACACGGCAGACATGATGAGAACCCCAAAGGGCAGTGTCCAAGTGAGATGAGCGCCTAAGGCAGACGAGTACCAGGCGGGCTGCAGGCCCATCTGCTGAAAGACGACGCCAATGCCTAGGGATATGATGATGGAGGGGACAACGAGGCTTGCGACCGCGAGGTAGAAGAGGGCGGTGGCTCCGACAAAACGCCTTCGGAACGCAAGCCCGGCTAGGAGCGACACAACAACGGTCGTGATCGTCACCATGAGGCCAAGCGCAAGCGAGCGCCGGAACGAGCCGCCGAAGTCTCCAACGGCTTGCGTCTCCAAGAGATTAGCAAACCAGCGAAACGAGACCCCGTTCAGGGGGAAGGTGAGGCCGCCGTTTGGGCCCTGGAAGGAGAGGATCAGGATGGCCGACAGCGGTCCGTAGAGAAACACGACAAAAAGCGTGAAGAAGATCGCAAGGGCGTAGAATTCACGGGAGCGGGCTTCTCGTTGCATCTAAAGCTCCTTGCGGATGTCGACGATGCGAAGAATTCCCGCCACCATCAGGAGAACAAGCGCCAATAGTATCACGGCGTTGGCGGCTGCTGCCGGGTATTGCAGCAGCGACATCTGGTTCTTCATCATCAGCGCGACGGAGGCGCTCTGACCGCCGGACATCACCTGCACCGTCGAAAAATCCGCCATTACAAGCGTGACGACAAAGATTGACCCGATCGCCATGCCCGGCTTCGCCAATGGAAGCACAACGTTGACAAGCGTTTGCCAACTGCTTGCGCCTGCATCGCGCGCAGCTTCGATGAGCGTTTTGTCGATGCGCATGAGAGTGTTGAAGATCGGCGTCACCATGAACAGCGTGTAGAGGTGAACCATCGCCAGCACGACCGCGAAGTCGGAATAAAGAAGCCACTCCACGGGCTCGGAGACGACACCGGCGTTCAACAGGGCAGAGTTGATGAGGCCGTTGCGTCCCAGCACGGGGATCCAGGAAATCATCCGGATGATGTTGGAGGTGAGAAACGGCACTGTGCAGACGAGGAAGAGAACCATCTGCATGGCAGAGCTTCTGACGTGGAAGGCGAGGAAGTAAGCGACCCAGAAGCCGATGAAAAGCGTGATCAACCAGACGAGAGAAGCGAATTTGAGGGTATTGAAGTAGGTTTTCCAGGTCACCCATGAACCCCACGTCTCGGTGTAGTTGAACGTCACGAAATCCGGATACATGGCGGCAAAGTCGTAGTCCCAGAAGCTGACGGTGCCGATCATCAGAATGGGAAGCAGAAGGAAGCCACCAAGGATCAAGGCGAGCGGTGCCGCCTGCAGGTAAGCAATCAGTGCCGCGGGGAAACGGCGCCCAACACGTGCCTGCGCATTGTCTGCCGTATCCGTGTGCGATGAAGCCAATGTCGCCATATCTCGCCCTCTGCCGGTCTATCGATAGGGCCGGCGCATGGGTGCGTCGGCCCTAAGAAGCATCAGGCGGCGATGAATTCGTTCCAACGGCGGACCATGTAGCGGTCTTCATCCATCACCGAATTCCAGCACGCGACTTGGCCCATGCGCTCGTCGAAGGAGCCGCCGTCGCGGACCGCACCAGCCTTTTCCATGACCTTGCCATCAGGCGACAGGATATCATCCTGTGCAGCCTTGCCTTCGATCCAGAAGCCCCATTCATCGGCTGACATATGAGCCTTTGCGGTATCCATGCAGGCCGAATAGTAGCCTTGACGATTGAGGTAAGCGCCGACCCAGCCGGAGGTGTACCAGTTGATGTATTCGTAGGCTGCGTCTAGCTGCGCGCCGGTCAGGTGTGAGGCTAGGCCTAGTCCGCCACCCCAGGCGCGGTAGCCTTCCTTGAGCGGCTGATACTTGCAGTCGATCCCCTTGGCGCGAACGGCTGCAACGGCCGGAGACCACATGGACTGAATCACCACCTCGCCCGAAGACATCAGGTTTACCGACTCATCGAAGGACTTCCAGAAGGCACGGAACTGACCGTCCTGCTTGGCTTGGATCAGGAAGTCGATCGTCTGGTCGATCTCTTCCTTCGTCATGTTGCCCTTGTCGGCGTATTTGATCTTGCCCATCGCCTCCATGATCATGGCAGCATCCATGATACCGATGGACGGGATGTTGAGGATCGAGGTCTTGCCCTTGAAGGCCGGGTCCATGATGTCGGCCCAGCTCGTGATCTCGCGGCCGACGAGGTCAGGACGAATGCCAAGCGTATCCGCATTGTAGATCGTCGGCATCATGGTGAACCACTGGGTTTCGCCGCTCGCAAAAGTTTTGTCGCCCGGCTTCTCTACATATCCCACCGTGTGCGGTGCAGTGCCCTGGGCAATCTCGGTGTCCGGTGTCAGCTTGCCTGTCTTAAACAGCGGCACCACGCTGTCGTAGTGCTTGAGCTTGGTCACATCCATTGGCTGGATGACACCGGTCGGGAAGACCTTCTTAAGAATCCAGTATTCGACATCGGCGATGTCATAGGAATTCGGCTGGGTCACCGCGCGCTGGGCGGCGGCATCGGAATCGGACGCCGTCATCTCCAGGGTTATGCCGAGGTCCTTTTTGCATTGCTCTGCAATTGCATTGAGGTTGGATACGCCGGTGCCGAACTGGCGCAGCGTTATGTTGGACTGAGCCCATATGGTGGGGAAGCCTGTGATGGCGCCTGATCCGGCGGCAAGGCCTGCTGCTGCGGCACCTGTCTTCAGCAAGGCGCGGCGCGAAATTCCTTTGGCTGTCGTTTCTGTTTTCGTCATATCCGTTCTCCTCTGTTGGCCGTGGCCTGTTCTTGTTGTTGTGGTGTGGATTTCAATGCCGGGTGTGACCAAGGAGGATGACGTCCTCCTTGTCCCAGCAAAGAGGCAGGACCTCTCCAACCCGAATGGGGTTGGCGAAGAATTCGCTGTCGCGCAGGATTGCCGTGAAGTCGTCGATGCCGGCAGCAGCCGCCGAGATCTTCACCGAAGCGCCCCGGTATTCGATGTTGGTGATTGAGCCGGTGAAACCAAGCCCACGGCCCTCCCCGTGCCCGACACGAACGCGGTCGGTGCGGATAGCGAGTTCGGCGACCTCATCCAAAGAGTTCACGCCATCAACGGCAATGAAACTAATATCCTGAGACACGCTGACTGTAGCGATACCGTCGTGATGCGCAGTGACGCGACCTGAGACGACATTGTGGTCGCCCATGAAACGGGCAACAAACGCGGTTGCCGGCTGCTCAAACACCACCCGCGGTGCCGCTGCCTGTTCAATTCGACCGTCGTTCATCACGACGATCAAGTCAGCAAGCGCCATCGCCTCTTCCTGGCTGTGTGTCACATGCACGAAGGTTATGCCGAGCGACGTCTGCAGCTTCTTCAGCTCCGCCCTCATGCGCACCTTCAGGAACGGATCGAGTGCCGAAAGCGGTTCGTCGAGAAGCAGTGCCTGAGGATTGGTGATCAGTGCGCGGGCCAGCGCCACACGCTGCTGCTGTCCGCCGGAAAGCTGCGTCGGCCTGCGCGTCGCATAGGACTGCAGTTGCATGAGCTCCAGCATGGTCATCGCCTTGGCTCGACGCTCTTCTTTTGCCATCCCCTTCATCTTCAGGCTGAATGCGACGTTGTCGATCAGATCGAGGTGGGGAAACAGAGCGTAGGACTGAAACATCATAGCCGTGCCGCGTCTTGCAGGTGGCAGATCGGTTACGACTGTATTTCCCAAGCGTATGTCGCCACTACTGATCGTTTCGTGTCCGGCGATCATTCGAAGCGTTGAAGTCTTTCCGCAGCCGGATGGGCCAAGCAGGCAGCAATAGGTGCCGCCGGGGATTTTGAGGCTGACCGTGTCCACGGCGGTGGTCATGCCATAGATCTTGCTGACGGAAACAATGTCGATCTCGGAAGCTTTGGTCATATTCAATACCCCTGCAGTGATCCTTCATGCAGAGATCGTGCCAAACCGCAAAAGGCACGCGAGAAGCAGATTGAGCGCCGCGCCATCGAACGGGTGCGCAAAATGGTGACAAGGGTGTGGTGAAATTGTATGCAATCTCTAGCCTGACCTTAGCCTGTGGGCTGAGTTAATCGTCCTCCGAAGAAAAAGGTGATCCGGAACCTCCATGAACATCCGAGAAGCTATCTCCCAAGACGCTGGCGAAGATCGTTCGCTTGCCATTCGCGACGCGGTGCGAAATGCCATTGTTGATCGCCGACTCGCTCCGGGGACGAAGCTCACGGAGAGCGAGGTTGGATCTCTGTTTGACGTCAGCCGCACGGTCGCTCGGGCGGCGCTTCAAATGCTATCCTTCGAAGGGCTGGTCCGGATGGAGCGCCATCGCGGCGCGTTTGTCGCCAATCCCACTCCGGAAGAAGCGCGACAGGTTTTCGCCTCGCGGCGGTTGATAGAGCCTGAAATCGTGACTGCAGCGATGGACCGGTTCGATGTAGAGAGGGCGGAGGTTTTGCGGCGGCAACTGCAGGCAGAAAGCCGCTATCTCAGCGAACGCGGCCCGTCGGCGCGGCGCGCGGAAATCAAGGCCTCTGGGGATTTTCATCTGCAGTTGGCATCGATGAGCGGGAATACCATTCTGGAGAGGTTTATGGAGGAACTGATTGCGCGCTCTTCGCTCGTCATCGCCCTCTACGGCCAATCAGGTATCTCGAGTTGCGGGCACGACGAGCATCTCGCCATCCTGGAGGCCCTAGAGCGTGGCGACGGGAAGGCGGCACGACACCTGATGCTTCATCATATCGACCATATGGAAGCCGACCTCGACCTGCGGGTGAGAAGCACGACCCGGCTGAGGGAGGCGCTTTCAATCTAGCGCGGATGAAGCCGCGGGCGCAGCAACACGCCGCAAAGGCCACACTTCTCAACCTGCCAAGCTGATCCTTAAACGCCGTTTGATCAGGTGGAGGCTTTACCCCGTTCCCAGTACCAAGCCGCATACATGCGGCTGCGATCGTGGCTGCGGTCCTTCAAGAAGGCGCGGATGCTGCGGACGTCCTGCTTCTCACAGGCGACCCAGACATAGGTTTCGGGGGCGCTTGCGGCTATGGCTTCCCTGATAGCGTCGCGAAGGATACCTGTCGCTCTTTCGGGATAGCCGCTTCGGTACAGCCACTGCACGTCGAGCGAAGCTGCGCTCGAAAGCGGTTGTTCTTCCGCCTCGTTCTCGACCTCTATGATTGCGGTGATGCGGGTGCCTGCAGGAGCTTCCGCTGCAATACGGGCGATGGCCGGCAGCGCAGACTCGTCGCCTGCCAATAGCACCGTCTGTCCCTGGGGAAAATCGCCGCCACCAGGCCCGATCAGCGCGACCTTTTCACCCGGCTGCGCATCGCGGGCGAAGTCGGCACCTGGAGTCTCGATCCCCGGAGCAGGATGCTGGACGAAATCGACCCAAAGTTCACGTCGATCCAGATCAACAGCGCGGATGGTGTAGATCCGCACCAGGATCTCGTCTTCGCCCTTCGGCCACGCGATCCGGCCATCGTCGCCGAGACCTGGCCAGATCGGTGCTCTGCCCTTTGGGGGAACGAGCAGGCGGACATGCATATCGCCGCCGACGAAGGGTTTGATGTCGGTACAGGCGAACTTCACCCGCCGCATGCGCGGCGTGACATCCTCCACGGAAACGACGGTCACCTCATGCATGTTGGGCAGGCGGGCGACAGGGATAGGATTTTCCCATGACAGCTCAAACGGTTCCTCTCCCGCAAAGTAGAAGAGGTGCTCCGCGATCATGTTGCGCGTGAGATGAAGGGCTTCCTCCGTTGGACATGTGAGGTCGATCATCAGCCGATTGTCCGCCAGACGGATGTCTGCAGTGCCGATTTCGCTTTTCAGGATTACGACGTCCTGGTCCCTCTGTACTTCCGAATGCTCTACAAAGTGCTCGCAGACCTCGTCGAGCATGAAGAGGGGATCCTTCGGAAGAGCAACGCCGGAAAGTTTGAAAGTCGGCATGGCATTCATGACAATAACTCCTGGAATGAATTTGTGATCAGAGGGGCCAAGGTGGCTTGATCCTCAAGCACGTTCGCTCTCCATTTTATGCCGCCCGATCGGAAGCATGATTGGTCGACCGGAGGTGGGGTCAGTGATGATGCGGCTTTCCAACCCGAAGACCTGCCGGACAGTCTCTTCCGTCAGGACATCTTGAGGACTGCCGGCCAAGTGCAGTCGGCCTCTGACCATTGTGATAAGATGATCGGCATAGCGCGCGGCCAGGTTGAGATCATGCAACACCATGACGATGGTGGTCGCTTGCGCCCGGTTGAGATCCATTAGCAGATCGAGAACATCAACCTGATGGCTGATATCGAGGAAGGTCGTCGGCTCATCGAGCAGCAGGACTTCTGTTTGCTGCGCCAGTGCCATGGCAATCCAGACGCGCTGGCGCTGCCCGCCGGAAAGCTCATCAACCGGCCGGTCCGCAAGTTCTGCCGTTGCTGTCGCAGCGAGTGCGTTGGCCACAGCCTCATCATCCTTTTTCGTCCAACTGGAGAACATGCCCTGGTGCGGGTGGCGACCTCTGCTGACGAGATCTGCAACCGTGATCCCTTCGGGCGCGATCGGTGATTGGGGCAGTAGCCCCATCAATCGGGCCAGTTCGCGAGACGGCATCCGGTGAATCGATTTCCCGTCCAGGAGCACTTGTCCCCTGCGGGGGGAGATCAGCCTGGACATCGCGCGCAGCAAGGTTGACTTGCCGCAGGCATTGGCTCCTACGATCACGGTTGTCCTGCCCGATGGGATGGCAAAATCCACATCGGTCAGCACATCAGTATCGCCGTAGCCGGCGGACAGTTCGTTGATTGTCAAGGAGCGGGCGCTCAAAGCGAACCTCCAGATCGATTGGTTCGTATGATAAGGTAGATCAGATAAGGAGCGCCGAGCGCGCCTGTGACAACGCCCACTGGATAACGACCGGGGAGCAGGAACTGCCCGATGTAATCGCCTAAGAGCACGAGTGACGCTCCCACAAGAGCTGAGGGGATCAAAAGGGATCCACTGTTTCCGACGATCCGTGCAGCGATGGGGCCGGAGAGGAATGCCACGAAAGCGATCGGTCCGGTGGCTGCCGTTGCAGTGGCAATCATGCCGACGCCAGCGCTGATGACGATTGCACGTGTTCCAGCCACCCTTACCCCTAGGGCTGCAGCGACGTCATCGCCCATTCTGAGAGCCTCGAGGTCTCGCCCGCGCGTCAACAGAAGCCCACCACAGCCTGCGAGGACGAGCGCGACCGGCAGTGATTGGGCTAGCTGGGCGCTGTTAAGGCTGCCGGTCAGCCAACGCATTGCATCCTGTAGTGTCCAAGAGGGTGCGGTGGAAAGAACATAAGCAATGGCGCTCTCGAGCATGGCGGCGACGCCAATGCCGACCAAGATGAAGCGGGTTCCCCCAACACCATTGCGTGAGGAGAGGACGGTAACGAGAAGCGCCACCGCAAGACCTGCCGCGACGGCAATAACAGAAACAAGAGGGCCGCTGAGCGAAAGGACGACAATGCAGAAGACGGCTGCCGCACTTGCTCCCCAACTGATGCCGATGATGTCGGGGCTCGCTAGCGGATTGCGCAGAAGGATCTGGAACACGACGCCACCCAAGCCGAAGCTTAGGCCCGCCAACAATCCAAGAAGTGCCCTCGGAAGGCGCAACTGCCAGATGGTGAAGGTGACGCCGGGTAAATCCTCCCCCAGAAGCACCCGTAGGACATCGATCGGCGGCGTAAACGACTGGCCCAAAGAAAGAGTCAGCACGAACAGGATAACGACCATAGCCGTAAGCAGAGCGACCGCCAGTCCGTGCCTACGCGCGCGGCTCCGGCGGCTCTCCCGAACGATAGCCATGGTGGCGTTAAAAGCTGTCACAGCTCGCGAACCCTCTGACGCCTGACGATCCAGATGAAGAAAGGCGCGCCCACGAAGGCAGTGACGATCCCCACGTCAAGCTCCGACGGTCTAACGACCAGGCGCCCGACGACATCCGCGGCCAGAAGAAGGCAGGCGCCGCCGATGGCGGAGAAAGGCAGCAGCCAGCGATGGTCAACTCCTATCAGCATGCGGCAGAGATGCGGCACAACAAGACCTACAAAACCGATCGGTCCACAAATCGCCGTCGTCGCTCCCGCCAGCAGAACGGCGCCGAAGCCGGCCGTGGCGCGGGCGAGCGCAACACGTTCGCCGAGTCCCGCTGCCAGTTCATCGCCCAATGCCAGAGAATTTAATCTGCGGGCCGATAGGAGGGTGATGACGAAACCGGCGATCAAGAAGGGCAGTACGGGCTCGAGGCGGTCAAATGTCGCGCCACCGACGCCACCTATCTGCCAGGAGCGTATGCCTCCCGCGATGTCGCTGCGCGGCAAGATGACGGCAATGACAAGCGATGAAAACGCGACTGTGGTGGCGGCGCCGGCCAGCGCTAGCTTCAGCGGCGTCGCCCCGCCACGCCCCAGCGACCCAATGGTGAAAACAAACACGGCTGTTGCTGCGGCACCAAGAATGGCAATCCAGATGTACGCATATGCCGAGCCGATGTCGAACCAGGCAACGCCGATAACGACGGCGAGCGAGGCGCCCATGTTGAGGCCCAAAATGCCAGGATCCGCCAAGGGGTTTCGTGTTACGCCCTGCATGACGGCACCTGCCAACCCGAGTGCGGCTCCCGCCAAAAAAGCCAGCACCGTGCGCGGGATACGTACAGCCACCGCAGCCTGGTCAATATTGTCGATGCGCCCGCCCAGCGCCGCGATGAGGTCCGTCCAGACCACCTGCCGCGTCCCGACGGCGATCGACAGTGCGCAAAGGAGCACAAGTAGCGTGAGCGTCGCGATCAGCCAAAAGCGGCGGCTGCGGCTCGAACGACACTCCCATGCGTTTGTAGCCGATAACTGTTGCAGGGTCTGGGTCATTCCGTTTTTCTTGCTGCTTCAGCGAGCAGAGCGACGTAGTCTCCCAGCACCCAGGAGATCGACAGTGGCGTGGGGTAAGCGGCAGTACCAAGCGGATCTCGCTCCAACAGGACCATCGAATCGTTCGCAACCGCCGGCATCCTGGAAAGCAGCGGGTTTGCGGCCATCGCATCTCGCAGCGCTTGGCTGCCGTAGGTGACAACAATGTCAACATCGTCGAAGGCATCGACGCGCTCAGCGCTGATGGAGCCGGAATAGCGGCCCGGCGTCGAGGCATCGACGACACTTTTTGGCGACGAAAGGCCCATCTCTTCAAAGAACCGAACCCTGGTATCATTCGTCGTGTAAAAGTTAACGACACTGAGATCGGTAGCGTCCAGGTGCGTGACGAACATCGCGGACTTTCCCTGAAGTTCGGGATAATCTGCGACCACCTGTGCGATTTCCGCATCGATTTCCACGACAAGGGCGTCGGCTTCGGCAGCCATGCCGAGCCCTGCTCCGTTGAGCCGGATCATCTCTCGCCAATCGGTCGACCAAGGAGCTTCCGGATAAGCGATGACTGGAGCGATCTGGCTCAACGTATCATAGTCGGCCTGGCTCAATCCGGAATAGGCCGCCAGGATGACATCGGGCTGCGTGGCAGCGACAGCCTCGAAATCGATGCCATCCCCTTCGTCGAACAGCACGGGCTTGGCTCCACCGAGTTCCGTCAATTTCTCTTCCACCCACGGTAGGACGCCGTCACCATCATCATCTCCGAAATTGGCTGCGGCAAAGCCTACCGGGACAACGCCGAGCGCCAGGGGTACCTCGTGGTTGGCCCAGGCTACAGTGGCCACCCGTTCCGGCTTTGAAGTGATAATGGTGGTTCCGAAAGCATGGTCGATCTTGATCGGATATGTCGTGCCTTGC
>DASYHX010000458.1:0-1682 GCA_035998065.1 Pseudorhizobium sp. | reverse complement strand
AGCGCCTTCGGCGTCTCCGGCAGCGGCGCATTGCGGTCCCAGAAGTTCATCTGCTCCATGCCGAGCCACTTCGCCTTCATCGCGTAGTAGCGATGCGACAGGCGCGGATAGGCTTCGCGAACGGCGGCAGCCAGCGCATCGACCACCTCGCGCTCCACACGATTAGCGAGATGGCGGCTGTCGGCGATATCCTCGAAGCCGCGCCAGCGGTCGGAAATCTCTTTGTCCTTAGCAAGCGTGTTGGTGATCAGCGTGAAGACGCGGATGTTCCGCTGGAAGGTTTTGGATAGCGCCTCTGCCGCCTTGCGACGCACTTCCTCCTCCGGCTCCTGCAGCATGTTGAGCGTGATCTCCAGCGGCAGCTTTTCGCCGTCGATCTCGAAGCGAAGTTCCGCCATGGTTTCATCGAACAGGCGGTTGAAGGCGGCAGCACTCGTCATCGACTTTTCGAGGAAGAGTTGCTCCAGCTTGTCGTCGAGCTGGAAGGGCTTGTCCTTGCGCAGGTCGATGATCCAGGGCCGATAATGGTTGGCCTGTGAATCGCGCTCAAGGGCAGCATCGATTACGGCGTCCTCGATCCGATTGAGCTCCAGCGCGAAGAAGAGAAGGTGGGACGAAAGATCCGTCAACTTCGACTGCACGTCGCCGTAGAACTTGCCGTTGGCCGGGTTGGATGTATCGGAGAAATAGGTAAGGCCGGCAAAGGAGCCAATTTTGCCCAGCAGATCCTCCAGCACCTCGTAGTCAGCCAGTGCCTGGCCCAAACCCTCAGCGCCGTCCTTCGCCGCGGCATCCACAAGCTTGCCCTTCCACTTCGCCTCGAAGTCCCTCGACAGCGTGGCGGCCCGTTCCATGTCGGAGCGAAACTCGACGGATTCGCGCGAGGGGTAGAGATCAGAGAGCTTCCAGACCGGCAGGTCGCCGAGGGTTGGGAGCACGGCTGCACCTTGCTGCGCCGTCGATCGTACTGCGGTCACGGAGGTCTCGGGGCGTCTCATCACCATTTCCCTTCTGGTCGTTCCATCAACGGCTGTCATTCCGTGGAAGCCGTTAAAATGCAAGCTTTTCTGAAAACATCATGTTCAAGCCTGTCTGCCAAAACTGACATCGTTGAAGACCCACCTGCCACATTATGATTGATGTCGGGAGCCGAGCATGATTGCCCAAATCCTTCTGATCGATGACGATCCGATCCAGCGCCGCTTGTTGAAAAGCACTTTGGAAGCCTATGAACACGTCGTGCATGTGGCCGAAAACGGCCCGGCTGGCCTCGAGTTCCTGCGCCAGCGCAGCAAGCAGGTGGATGTGATCATCCTCGACCTCGATATTGGAGGCATCAACGGTGAGAGCCTCGTTGAGGCGATCCGTGCACTGGGTGTTGCGACACCGGTGGTGGTGCAGACCAGCCAGCCCGACGGCGAGGCGATGGTGCAGGCGGTTCGTTCAGGTGCCTTTGACTTTCTAGTGCGCCCGGTCTCCCCGGAGCGGATAGCCGCGTCGGTTGCCCATGCGCTGAAGCTTGGCCGGTGGGATGCGAGCGGTAGGACCGCACGCCGCTCTCGTTCGGGCGCCATCACGTTCGCCGACATCGTTTCGGCAAGCTCGGACATGCTCCGGGTGGTGGATCTTGCACAACGGGCTGCAGATGCTTCAATTCCGGTCGTGCTGGAAGGAGAAACCGG
>DASYHX010000453.1:0-7473 GCA_035998065.1 Pseudorhizobium sp. | reverse complement strand
CGCGCCTTGGCGATCATTCCCTCCTTCACGTCGACATGCAGGTGAATGTAGGAGGGGCGCCCCATCTCGACGCCCTGCTCCACCAGGATCGGGTGATGGCCGTCCGGCAGGGCGTCAAATTGATGGATGGCGCCGGCCAGTGCGGCAACTGCCGAGCCGGTTGCCGGGTCCTCGGCTATCCCCATATCGGGCGAAAACATGCGCGCATGAAAGCGGGCGTGATGGTTGACGGCGCCCCGGCAGTAGACGAAGGCTGACGCCAGCCCGCCCTCCACGAATGGCGCCACCTTTTCCCAGAGCGTCGCGTCGAACTCCAGCGTTTCGACGCTGGCGAGATTGTGCACGGGGATCATGACAAAGGGTACGCCTGCGCTCCAGACGGACACACGGTGGTTCTCGAAGCCGATCATGCCGGCATTGATGCTGAGGGCATCCGCCAGCCCCTGCCGGTCAAGAGGAAGGTCAACCGACATCGGTGTCTTCGGCAGGTCGAATTCGGCAAAGCCGGCGCCTTGGCGGCGAAGACGAACGGCACAGCGAACCGGGCCCACCTTCTCTTCCAGAACGCAGACCATGTCGACGTCGACGTCGCTTCCGTGCTGGAGCTCTGCCAGCGCTACCGCCGTACCAACCGTCGGATGGCCGGCGAAGGGTAGCTCGCGTGCCGGCGTGAAGATTCGCAGCCTTGCCGTGTGCGCAGGTTTGGAAGCGCTCTGTACGAAGACAGTCTCTGAAAGGTTCATTTCCCGCGCCACGGACTGCATGACCTCGTCATCCAAACCATCACCATCGAAGATCACCGCCAGCGGATTTCCCGCAAGCACAGTATCGGTGAAGACATCATAGATCCCGTAACGCCGCGCCAATGAACCTCTCCAGCATGATCTGAACTGCTCCCAACCTGCACGACGGTGCGACGGTGTGCAACCGCGGTCGTGGTTTATCCTGAACTCGGGAAACCAGGAGAAGTCATAGACTCAGCTCGACCACGACGGGACAATGGTCGGAGGCTTTGGGACGATCCCAGCCGATGCGCGGATAGCGCTCCACCTCCTGGCCGGGAGGAAAGGGCGTCCGGCAGGGCTGGCCGCGACGGATGATCTCCGGAACCATCTTTGCGTTGCGTGACGCCAGCACCGGCGAGAGCCAGATGTAATCGAGCTGGCAGAGGTGCTGCTCCTGTGGGCCCCTCGAATGGTAGAGTGTCCAGCGGTCCAGTTCGTCGCGACGCTGGACGACATTCTCCGCAAACCCCTCAGCGCTGAAGACGTCGAGTGCGCTCTTCTCCTCGCGCTGATAGGTGAAGTCATGACCCGTGCGGCGCGTGCCGGAGACCACGACTTTCTCCTGGTAGTCGTTCATGTCGCCGCAGATGGCGAAGTTCTTTTTGGCAGACTGGCTTGTCCCGAACCGCCGCTCGATGATCCGGCGCACCGCCCGCGCCTCCGCCATGCGCACCGCCATGGTAGCAAGCCGCCCGTCGCCCCCTTCCCGCACATTGCCCATGGACTTGAAGTGGACCACGTAGAGGGTGAGCGGCCGGCCGCCGATCCGTATGTCGAGCTCCAGACAGTCCCGCTTGAAGATCTTGTCGTTCCGGTTGACGGACTTCGCGAGCTCCTGGTCGAAAAGATCGAGATCGTTATAGGTCAGCATGGCATGGCTGCGGATGTCCACCAATTCGATTGGCTGCCCGTGACGAGTTTTCTCGCGCATCAGGACAGCGACATCGATCCCGCGCGTATCATTGCCCTCGATCAGGTATTTCTGAATATAGCCATTGCCGACCATGCGAAACAGATAGCCGTATTCGAAGGCATGCAGCGCCGGCATGTTGTCGACTTCCTGCAAGCAGAGGATGTCTGCGTCCGCATCGGCAATCGCCAAGGCGGAAAGCTGGCGCGTGTCGTCCGTGGAGGCAATCACACGCGCTTGCTCCATCTGCTGGTAGGCCTCCTTGTCGGCGACGTCGTAGAGGCGCAGCACCCGGTCCTGTCGCAATTGGTTGCGAAAGCCGGAAAAATCGAAGCGGGTGATCAGGTTTTCGATATTGAAGGTGGCAAGGCGGACTGACATGAGCTTTTCCGATTGACGCAGCAGTTATGCCCGCTGAGCGCCTCGTCTACAATCGCCATCCGCTGGTCAGCACGACATGGACCATGTCCCCCGGCCTCACTGCCTGCCGCGAAAAGCTTCGAAGCGACTGCCCGTCCTGCAGCTCCAGCCGAAGCGCGTACCGCTCCCCTTCGAAGAACGAGGAGATGACGCACGCGGGTAGGCCGGAGCTATCCAAGATCACATCCTGAGGTCGCACCAGCACATGCGAGGATTCCCGACCTTCCATCGGTTCCAGCAGGGCCTGGCGCAGACGGGGCCAGTCGAGGAGGCGGTCCGATGGAGGTGGCAAACACAGCGAGAGAATCGCGCCCTGCCCCACCAGCCCGCCAACAACGAGACCTTCGGGCCGCGCATAGATTTCCTCGGGCGAGGCCATCTGCAGAAGCCTTCCCTCCGACATCACCGCAACGTCGGTGGCCAGCGCCATCGCCTCGCTCTGGTCGTGCGTCACATAAATCATCGTGGCGCCTGAGCGGGAGTGGAAGTCACGAAATGTCTCTTCCATCTCCTGGCGCAGGTGACGGTCGAGATTGGCCAGCGGCTCGTCAAGCAGCACCACGTCCGGTTCAGTCACGAGGCAGCGCGCCAGCGCCACCCGCTGCCGCTGCCCGCCCGAAAGCTCGGCAGGGCGTCGGTCGGCATAGGTTTCAAGCCGCACTGCCGAAAGCGCCTCGCGCACCTTCTGCCGTGCCTTCTCCTTTGCCACCTTGCGCACCTTCAGGGGATAACCGACGTTCTCTGCCACGGTCATGTGCGGCCACAGCGCATAGGACTGGAACACCATCGCCATGTTGCGGCGCTCCGGCGGCACCATTGTGGCTCCATCCGCCAAAGGACGCTCGCCGAGAAGGATGGCCCCGTCACTCGGCTGCTCGAACCCGGCGACCATCCGTAGCACCGTTGTCTTGCCGCAGCCGGAGGGGCCGAGCAGCGCCAGGAAACGACCTTCCCGCACGGTGAGTGACAGATCCCGCACGGCCGCCGCACCAGAGCCGAACCGCTTGGTGACACTGTTTAGGATCAGCGGCGCCATGGCAGCGCTCCTGCCGGCAGCCGACGCGCCATCAACTCGAGGATCAGCATCAATACGACCACCATGACAACAACGAGCACGGACAACGCTGCAGCCAGATTAAAGCTGCCACTGTCGTCGAGATTGTAGATCGCCACCCCGAGCGTCTGCGTCCCGGCCGACCACAGTAACGCTGAAACGGTCAGTTCATTGCAGGCGATCAGAAAGACCAGGATGATGGACGAACCGGCAGCCGGCGCGATCAGCGGCACCAGAACATCTCGCATCCGCCTGTAAAAGCCAGCGCCTGAAAGGCGTGCGGCTTCTTCCAGCGACGGATCGAACTGCCGATAGGCACTGATCACTGGCTTCAGGCTCACCGCCAGGAAACTCGAAAGGTAGGCGATCAGGATGATCCAGATCGTTCCATAGACCGAGAAGCCGAGGATCGGAAGCGGTGCCGCCAGGAGCAGGATGAAGGCGACAGCAAGCACGATGCCTGGCAAAGCATAGGGGACCTCCGCAAGGGCGGAGATCGTTGCCGCCGTCCGGCTCTTGGTCTGCACGATGTAGTAGCCGAGGAGCACAGAGATCACCAGCAGTCCGAAGGCGCTGGCAAGTGCCAGCGAAACGGAGTTTGTGAAGGCAGATCGGGTCACCGACTGCCGGAGAATGACTTCCTCATAAGCATGCAGCGTCGCCGTCTCCAGGTTGAGCGGAACGCCGTAAGCGGGAGCCAGCGAACCTGCCAGCAGTGCCAGGAACGGCAGGACGAGGATGATGAATGTCACCAACCAGAGCAGCATTTCTGCTGGTAGCCGAACCGCACCCAGTCGAAAGACCGCCGCCTGACCGGGCAAGCCGATTGTGCGGTAGTCGCGTCCCCGCAAGACTCGCGCTTCGACCGACAACCCGGCGACCGCAAGCAGCGTGATCAGCACGGAGATGATGGAAATATCGGCAAAGGTGGTCGGGCCGAAGCTCGCAAACTTCGAATAGATCAGGGTCGGCAAGGTATAGATGGACGCGGGAATTCCCAGTATGGCCGGAATGCCGAAGTTTCCGACCCCGGACACGAAGGCGATCGCAGCACCTGCGACCAGCCCCGGCATCGCGAGCGGGAGGACGATGTCGAGCAGCACCCGTACGGTAGAGGCACCGGAAAGCCGGGCGGCCTCCACGCCCTCCTTCGGCAGCGCCAGCAAGCCGGCGCGCATGGCGAGATACACCAACGGCGCATGCTGCACGCCAAACAGGAGAGCGATTCCACCGATCGAATAGAGCGGCTGCGGACTGCCGAGCGGCGGCGCCATGCCGAGAGCCTTCAGAAGCGTGCTGGAAGGACCCGTCAGTCCGATCCAGGACAGCGCCGTCACCTGCGGCGGGATCATCATCGGCAGCATGAACAGAAATCCGAGCGCGCTCCTGCCCCGAACGTCAAACAGCGTCAGCAGCACGGCAAAACTGCCGCCGAGGATGACGGCGGCGATCATGCCGAGGAAGGAGGTCGCCAGTGTGTTGAGAGTGGCACTCCAGAGCGCCGGATCCGCAAGCAGCTGTCCGGCATCTCCGCGCAAGGCGGAAACAATACCCGTCCACGCAAGCCGTGCCAGCGGCAGTACGCTCAGAACGAGGACAACGATAACGACAAAAGGAAACAGCCAGCGCGGCTGGCTGTTTCCTGATCGGACGGAAGATCGCATCTGCGGCGGACGGATCAGCCGGCGGTGCCGAATATGTCGGAGAAGGTCTTCAGGTCTTCCTCCGAGGTCTTCAGGGCGTCAGCAGCATTGACCGGCAGCACTTTTATCTGGTCGCGCGCCGGGAAGCCTTCTGGAACGCCGAGCCCGTTGCGGGCGGGAATGTAGCCGAGGCCGAGCTGGACCTTCTGGCCTTCTTCCGAAAGAATGTAGTCGATGAACTTCTTGGCGGCTTCAGCATGCTCGGTCGAAGAGAGAATCGCGACCGGCTCGGTAACGGCAGAAACGCCCTCTTCCGGGAAAACGAACTCGACCGGCGCGCCCTTCGCCTTCTCGCGGATCGGCATGTAATCGACGACCATCCCGTAGGCCTTTTCGCCCGAAGCAACCGACTTCAGCACGGCGCCATTACCGCCCGAGGCGACGGCGCCGTTGTCCTTCAGCGAGCGGTAATAGTCCCAGCCGAGGCTGTCGACGCCGGTCAGCGTCTGGGCGTGGATGAGCGCTGCACCTGAAGTCAGGGGGCTCGGCATGGCGACGAGGCCCTTTGCTTCCGCCTTGATAAGATCCTTCCAACTGGTGGGCTTCATGCCAGCCTGCGTGTTGTACATGATGCCGGTGGTAATTAGCTTGGTGGAGTAGTAGTGGCCTTCCGCATCGTAAAGGGCGGCGTCGAAGTTCTGCGCCTCGGGCGACTTGTAGGCCATCAACTGGCCCGCCTGCTTCATCCGCTCGAGCGTGACGGTATCGGCAATCAGCAGGATATCGGCCACCGGATTGCCTGCCTCGATCTCGGCCATCAGCTTGGCCATGATCTTTGGCGTGCCATCGCGAACCCATTCGACCTCCAGACCAGGATTGGCGGCCTTGAAGCCGTCGACGGTGGCCTGGGCGTCTTCATTGGGCTGGCTGGTGTAGATCACCAGGTCGGCAGCCTCGACGGCGCCGGCAAGCATTGCTGTTACGGCGAGAGCGGAAAATGCGGAGACGATCTTGTTCATGGGATGATCCTTCCTGCTTGGACGCCCCGCTAGATCACAGCCGTCTAACAACTTTATGACAGTGCTGCGCTCCGGCAAATGGCGGGAGGTGCCGAAAAGTTGCCTCCCACAATTCTCTCAGGCTGCCTCGGCAACCGCATCGCTGATCAGCCTGCCGAGGCGGCTGATACCCTCTTCAATCATTGCTTCATTGGCGCAAGAGAAGGACAGCCGCAGCGTGTTGTTGTTTGAGCCGTCCGCATAGAACGCTTTGCCGGGAACGAAGGCGACTTTCTCCGTCCGGATCGACCGCGCGAGAAGCTCGGCACCATCCATTCCTTCCGGCAGGCGCACCCAGACGAACATCCCGCCCTCGGGCTTCGTCCAGCTGGCGCCGGCTGGCATGTATTTCGTCAGTGCGGCCAGCATCGCATCGCGGCGCGCGCTGTAGGCCGTCTTGATCTTCGCCACCTGCGCGGAAAAGATCGTCTGCGCGACGGTCGAGACCGCCATCTGGTTGATCGTCGAGGAATGCAGGTCCGCCGCCTGCTTCATCAGCACCAGCTTGCGGATGACCGGCATGGCGGCCACCACGAAGCCGACGCGCAGGCCCGGCGCCAGCGTCTTGGAGAAGCTGCCGCCGTAGATCGTCCGGGTGTTCTCAATACCCCCCTTCCGGGCAATGTCGAGCGCCAGCACCGGCGGGACCGGCTCGCCGTCGTAGCGAAGGTTCTGGTAAGCGCCGTCTTCGATGACGGCGATGTCCAGCTCATTTGCGAGATCGAGCAGCTTTTCACGCGCCGCGCGGTCGACCGTCTCTCCGGTCGGATTGGCGAAGTCGGGGGAAAGATAGGCGAATTTCACCGCGCCACCGGCCTTGGCGGCTGCCTCGCGGTAGCCTTCCGGCGTCCGGTTGCCGTTCAGCGACAGCTGGTCGTAGGTGGGTTCATAGGCGTTGAAGGCCTGCAAAGCACCGAGATAGGTCGGCCATGTCACGAGCGCCGTGTCGTTGGGCGAAATGAACAGCTTGCCGAGATAATCCAGCGCCTGCTGCGAACCCGAGGTGATGAAGACGTTGTCGACGCCGCATTCGATGCCGATCTTTCCCATCTCGCCGACCAGCCACTCGCGCAGCGGCTTATAGCCCTCGCTGACGGAATACTGCAGCGCTGCGTTCACCTGCGGCCCGGAAAAGATCTCGGCATAGGCCTGCTGGAACGCCTCGTGCGGAAACAGCGCTGGATCAGGAATACCGCCGGCAAACGAGATGATGTCCGGCTGCTCGAGCAGCTTTAGCAGTTCACGTATTTCGGACGCACGCATTCTGGTGGAACGGGTGGCGAAGATATGTTCCCAATCGAGCACCGGTTGTTTCCTCATCTTTCAATTTTGTTAGGTAAAGCATTACAGAAAATTCAACAGGTCAGCAATACTGACCTATCGAGGTCGTCCGATTTTTTGGCCAGCGCTTGGTGGAAGTGCAGCGGCCAGTCTCCTCTAACACGAAAGCAGAACGCCGCGTCCTCCAGCCAGAAAAACGCGGCGTCACCATGTTATAAGCGAACTTTTTAGTTGACCGACTTGTCGACCAGCTTGTTCTTGCCGATCCAGGGCATCATGCCGCGCAGCTTGGCGCCGACTTCCTCGATCTGGTGGCTGTCGT
>DASYHX010000442.1:0-2278 GCA_035998065.1 Pseudorhizobium sp. | reverse complement strand
CGCTCGACCTTCGCAAGCTTCTCGTCCCGCACGAACCTAACGACTTCGTGACAGACCTTGCCAGCTACAAGGTCACTCATCCCGAAAGCCTAATCGAACAACTTCATCTCTTCCCGCTCGGCGGTATCCAGGCGAGCACGGACTGGCTGGCGCGGATGCAAGGCGAGGCAGGCATCCAGGAGGGTGAGTTCGCCTGAAATCGCCAGTTGTCCTTTCTCGTCAGAGGGAATAAGCGAGAAAGCCGCCTTTCCAGAACCGCCTGCCGCCGGAGCCGTCCTTGTCATTTGATCCTGCCGTTTTCAACAAAAGCTACGCGGGTTTCCTGTTCGACATGGACGGGACCATCCTTGATTCGCTTGCCGCCGCAGAACGGGTCTGGGGGGGTTGGGCAACGCGCCACGGTCTCGATCTTGCGGCATTTCTCCCGACCATGCACGGCAAGCGGGGTATCGACACGATCGCCGGTCTCGACCTGCCGGGTATAGACCCGGTCGCGGAGGCGGCTGAAATCCTACGGGGTGAGATTGAGGATGTCGCGGGGGTGGTGGCGATCGATGGTGCCGCCGACTTTCTCGCCGCATTACCAGCGGATCGCTGGGCGATCGTGACGTCTGCTCCGATCGATCTGGCACGGGCACGGCTGCGGGCTGCAGGCATCCCTCAACCGCGGCTCATGGTGACAGCGGAAGACGTCGAGGTGGGCAAACCCGATCCGCAATGCTACCTCCTCGGCGCCGAGCGTCTAGGGTTCAGTTCCGGCGAGATGCTGGTCTTTGAGGATGTGCTGGCGGGCGTCGCCGCGGGTGAGGCCGCCGGTGCGGATGTCGTGGTCGTCACCGCCACGCATAGCCGATTGTTGGAAACCAGCCATCCTACCATTCGTGACTACACGGGCGTGTCCGTCGTGGTGGAGCCGGGTGGAAGGCTTTCTATCAGAGCACGCGCTGAAGCCGCCTGACAGGCCTGCCGACCCGGCTCGGTTGATGAAGTCTCTGTTGTGGGCCAGAGCGCGTTGCCAGAGGCAATCAACCCGCTGCGATGGGGCTTGGCCGGTCAGGCCCGGTGCGTCGTCTCGTTCCGCCTGACGGCGTCTCGCTCCTTATTCTGCTTGCTTCAGCAGCCGGGGCAGAATGGCGATAAGAATGGCCGCGTATCAGAACGTCGCAGCTGTCCGCGGCTTGATCATCGATGGATTGGATCCGTCCACAGGACCGCCTCCGGTTTCTCTACAGGCTCGATGTCGAGGTTGACGACCGTGGGCTCCTGCCCAGACCTGAACAGCACGCATTCCAACGTCTCGTCCACGCTGGCGTTGATTTCCTGGTGCGGCACGAAGGGCGGCACATAGATGAAATCGCCTGGCCCCGCTTCGGCCACATACTCGAGCTCATCGCCCCAGCGCATGCGGGCCTTGCCCTTCAGAACATAGATGATGCTCTCCAGTTCGCCGTGATGATGAGCGCCCGTTTTGGCGTTCGCATGGATAGTAACTGTGCCCGCCCATATCTTCTCGGCACCGGCTCTTGCCTTGTTGATGGCAGCAGCGCGGTTCATGCCCGGAGTCTGCGCCGTGTTGGGATCAAGCGAATCTCCAGGAATGACTTTGACGCCGTGATCGCGCCAATGGTCGTGGTTTGATGGATGGGTGTGGTCGTGATCCGTCACGGGACTCTCCTCATGTCATGTCGGCGCATCCTCAAACCCAGTTTTGCGGTCAAGAGTGCCCAAAGGCAATCGCTTACAATCGCTGACAAGCGCAATGCGCGGACGGAGCTAACTTCAACATCAGCGCCTGACGCAACGCAAGATCCCCATCCACAAGAGATGGGAAGCAGGAAAGGGTGCAGTCTGGCTGATACCTTCAGCGCGGAAGGCGCTCGCAAAAGGCTGGCGGATCTTGCGGTCTTTGCCTATATGGCCCGCCAACGTGCCTCCGGCAGGGTGTCCGCGTGGCCTGGGCAGAAGTGCTCAAAGAAGATGGAGTTGAACCATGTCCGTACAGAAGGCTGTCGTGCTCATTGTGGAAGATGAGCCCCTTATTCGTTTCACGACGCTGGATGCACTGGAAGAGGTCGGGCATGTGGTTCTTGAGGCTGCCAATGCGGATGAGGCGATGGTGCTTCTGCGCAATCGCACGGACGTGGACGTGGTCTTCACCGATGTGAACATGGCGGGCTCGATGGATGGCATTCAACTGGCGCAGCGGGTGCGGGCCCTGCGGCCCCACATCGGCATCATCATCACCTCCGGCGTCGTTCGGCTCGACCCAATGATGCTG
>DASYHX010000403.1:0-1558 GCA_035998065.1 Pseudorhizobium sp. | reverse complement strand
CGCATCCGCAAAGGTGCACCGTTGAACAAGCACAACCGGGCGACATTCTACGGTGGTGGTGCCGAGGGCTACACCGACTACCCGTTCCTCTGAACTGACAACACCCTCTGACAAACCCCTCTGACAAACCGAGTGAGGCTGGAGGCCGATTGGTCTCCGCCCACCAATGGAGATTTTTCATGGCATACAAGAGTATCAACCCTGCGACCGGCGAGACGGTCGCAGAATACGCAAGCCACTCGAATGCGGAGATCGAAAGCTTCCTGGTGCAGTCGCACGCGATCTACAGATCCGACTGGTCACAGGGACCAATCGAACCTCGGCTCAAGGTTCTGTCGCGATTGGCGGACCTGATCGACTCCAGGTCGGAAGAACTGGCGAAAGTTGCCGTCCAGGAGATGGGCAAGCGCATATCCGAGGCACGCGGCGAAGTCGCGGGGATCGCCAAGATCGCGCGCTACTTTGCCAACAACGCTGCGAAAATGCTCGCACCTGAGCAGATCGAATCCGACAAGGGAGATGCCTGGCTCGAGTTCCATCCGATCGGCGTCATCGTAGCGATCGAGCCGTGGAACTTCCCTTTCTATCAACTGATCCGTGTGGCCGCGCCCGCCATTGCGGCAGGCAATCCGGTCTTGGTGAAACCGGCAAGCATCGTGCCCAAAAGTGCAAAGCTCATCGAAGAGCTGATCCTGGAGGCTGGTGCGCCCAAGGGTGCGTGGACGACTGTGTTTGCAAGCAGCGATCAGATCGCCACCATGCTGCAGGACGATCGCGTCCAGGGCGTGACGCTCACGGGTTCGGAGCGTGCTGGCAGCATCGTCGCGGCCGAGGCCGGCCGCAATCTCAAGAAGTCGGTGTTGGAGCTCGGCGGTTCAGATGTGTTTGCAGTGCTTGACGATGCCGATTTGGATCACGCAGTCGAGGTAGGAGCCGCCTCCCGCCTTTCGGTGGCCGGACAAGTCTGTATCGCCGCCAAGCGGTTCATCGTGCACGAGAAGATCGCCCAACGCTTCATCGAGAAGCTGGCGCAGAAGTTTAGCGCGTTGCGCATCGGTGACCCCATGGATGAGGCCGTCGATCTTGGACCGCTATCGTCCCTGCCGGCCCGCGACAATCTCGCCGAGCAGGTGCAAAAGGCCATCGCGGCAGGCGCCAAGCTTCTTCACGGTGGCAATGTCATTGCGGGACGCGGTGCCTTTTACGAGCCGACGATCCTGACGAACATCTCGCGGGAGAACCCAGCCTATTATGAGGAATTCTTTGGGCCGGTCGCTCAAATCCATATCGTGCGGGATGATGATGCTCTCGTCGCGCTCGCAAACGACTCGCCCTACGGCTTGGGCGGTTCAATTTTCTCGACCAACATCCCCCGCGCGAAGGCGCTTGCGTCGCGGATAGAGAGCGGCATGGTCTGGATTAACGCAATGAGCGAAAGCGGACCTGAACTGCCCTTTGGTGGGGTAAAGCGATCCGGCTACGGCCGGGAAATGGCTGAGAGCGGCATCAAGGAACTGGTCAACCAGAAGTTGGTGGTCGTGGGCCCCTTCAAGGAGGT
>DASYHX010000581.1:0-1536 GCA_035998065.1 Pseudorhizobium sp. | reverse complement strand
AAAGGCGGCTACTGAAGCGCTACTGGGGATGTCATCGATCAGTGCCACAGGAGCGGAGAAGCGGCCAACCTTTTGCAGGCAGGCGCCCCCCGATGAGCTTAGGAGTATTCCAGCCATTCGCTGACTGAGCAGAAGTCCACTTTCTGCTCCGTTCAGCAGACCACTGTGATCGAGATGCATAGTGACGAGCGCACATCCTTGGCGCTTGGCCGCTGTTTGCACGGCCGCAAGAGCAGAGGGCCACGCGTGAGTCGACGGAGGGTTATTCAGCAAGAAGGCTACTATCGGCGGCGACGAGAAGACCAGTGGCTTGCGGGGACGAGGAATGTAACCAAGTTTTACTGCCGCCTTCATCACCCGGTCGCGGGTAGCGGTGTTTACTCTCGCACCGCCAACGCCGTTGAGTACTAGCGAGACCGTGGGCTGGGAGACCCCCGCCTCTTTGGCAACTTCGGACATGGTGGTCCGCTTTAGACGGGTGTTGTGTGGATCTGGAGGCATGCACCTCGCATTTTCCGACCTAGACTGCTCACGTATGCCGAAACCCTTCTTGAGCTGATCGGAGCCTGAGTTGGTGCGATGGAAGGGCGCCACCAACCGAGCTCGCGCGTTGAACAAGGTGGCCCGAAACTGTGATGGTCTTATCCTGTGCGTTCGAAGATCGCTCCAACTCTTCCATGGCTTTCTCAGCCATTTCAACGAAGGGCAGCGTAACGCTCGAGATGCCGAAGTCCTTTGCGAACTCCCGCTCATCATAGCCGACAATTGCTAGGTCGTCAGGGATGCTCAAGCCTTGTTGCAGGGCGGCGGCCATAGCACCACGAGCTATCAGATCATTTTGGCAGAAGATAGCATCTGGCGGCTCCGCAAGGGCCAAAAGTTCTAACGTTGCTGCATAGCCCTGCTCGTGCCCCCAGTCGGTAGATTTCTCATAGGGCGATCCGCAATTGCGGCCCGCCTTATTGAGTGCCCGGTGATATCCCGCCAATCTTTCCACAGCCGCCATTTGCCAGGGATCGCCGGTGATAGTGGCTATCCGGCGTCTCCCGACGCTCAGCAGGTGCTCGGTTGCCAAGGCGCCCCCGTGACGCTCTGCCGGCAGAACGGCGAAGCCGCGCCTGTTTCCTCGGCGGCAGTTGAGGAGGACATGATGGAAACTTTCGAGAGAGGGATGCGGCGCAGCGATGGCGGTGAACGTGCTTGAGTAAACCACCCCTTCCACATTCAGGCGGCGGAAGTTCTCGAGGACCGCGGCTTCGTAATCTGCCCGACCATCAGTTACTCCGATGACGAGCTGAGAGGCCTTGGCTTCGGCCCAGCTCTGCAAACCGTAGATCAGATCGATGGGGTAGGCGGCAGAGATCTCGTTGATGAGCACTCCGTACAACCGTTTCCGGTCTGGCTCCTCCGGCTCGAGCCGGGGACCTGGTGAATAGCCCAGGTCCCGCGCAACCTGAAGCACTCGTTCCCTCGTGGCTGCAGCAATCCGCACGCCTGGAACCTGGTTGAGCACCAGGGATACGGTGGTACGCGACA
>DASYHX010000580.1:0-3225 GCA_035998065.1 Pseudorhizobium sp. | reverse complement strand
GGAAAGGGCGAGGATATAGGTGGGCTGCAGTGCGTCGAAGGCATCTTTCTCCTGACCGTCGACGACGTCCACATCCCAGCCAAGCCGGTCGGCAAAGATCCGTGCCCTGAGCCTATGATGCTGCCCAAGGAGCTCCATTTGCTGAAGATCCGGCTGCCCGGAGATTGCAATCACCTGCATATTGTCCTCCCTCGTCAGATGTCGTCGAAGAGAGCACGGATGCGAATCGCTGCGCAGTTGTAGGATTCAACATGCCGAGCGAGGCGCGCCGGGTGCAAAGCAGCCTGTTGAGGACCACCCGCAGCGCTCTATGCCTGTAGGATTCACGGGAGAACACTTCGGGATCAGATAACGGGGGCTGCGAGGTAACATGCTGATCGCAAACGCAAATGTCCGCTCCTTCGGTCGCGGCCGCTCCAGGAGCGTTAACGCTCGGTTAACGCTAAATCTCTGGACGGGCTGGGAGAATCGTGTTCTAGATTTGGCGGGCAAAGGCCGGTAAACCGGCAAAAAGCCGACAAGGGGAACCGATGGCGATAGCGAACCGAGTGGAATCAGTTGTTGGCTCTAAGGAAGATGCCGGTAGCAAGATTGCGCGCCATGCAGGGCTCCTCTCCGGCCAGTTGCAGCAGCTGCGGACCCGAATGTATCCGCCCAAGTCGGAGAAAACGCTCCGGCCGTTCCTGACCAATGAAGTGTCCAAGCTCACGTCAATTCCCGATTCGACGCTGAAGCTGATGTCGACGGAAGGGCGCGGACCCGTTCCCAGCCGGCTTGAGAACAATCACCGCGTCTATACCCTGAGCCAGATCAACGAGTTGCGCGAACTGTTTGCCAAGCAGAAGCCGGCCGAGTCCCTTCGCTTCCTACCGCGTCGTCGGCAGGGCGAGCACCTGCAGGTCCTGGCGATCGCCAACTTCAAGGGCGGAAGCGCCAAGACAACGACCTCGGTGCATCTGGCCCAGTATCTTGCCCTTCATGGTTACCGCGTGCTCGCGCTGGACCTGGATCCCCAGGCATCTTTATCTGCCTTGTTTGGTGCCCAGCCGGAAGTCGACGTCGGCGCAAACGAGACCATTTACGCGGCCTTGCGCTACGACGACGCGGACCGCCGGCCCATCCGCGACATCATCCGCAAGACGTACTTCGACGGGATCGACCTCATCCCCGGCAACCTCGAGGTCATGGAGTATGAGCACGAAACACCGCGCATCCTTGCCAACAAGTCGGGTTCCGGTGCGATCTTCTTCGAGCGACTGAAGCTTGCGCTCTCAGAGGTGGATGACGACTACGACGTCGTCATCCTTGATACGCCGCCGTCGCTGGGTTTCTTGACCTTGAGCGCCATCTACGCGGCGACCAGCATGATCATTACGGTTCATCCGGCTATGCTGGATGTCGCGTCGATGAGCCAGTTCCTTCTCATGATGGGTGACCTGATCAGCGTCCTGAATGAAAGTGGCGCACAGCTCGATCAGGACTTCATCCGGTATCTGGTTACCCGACACGATCCCAATGATGCGCCGCAGTCGCAGGTCGTAGCAATGCTGCGGCATCTGTTCGGCTCCGACGTGCTGCTGCCGACAGCAATCGAGAGCACCGCCGTCGAAGCCGCCGGGCTGGCAAAGCGGTCCGTGTATGAGCTCGAAATGGGACAGATCGGTCGCGATACCCACAAGCGCGCCCGCGAGGCGGTTGACGCCGTCAACGACGCGATTGTCGGCCTGATCAATGACAGCTGGGGGCGGACATGAGCAAGGCGCCACGCAAGTCAATCGTTGCGAGCTTCGGTTTATTGTCGGCGGAACTGGAAAACAAGCTCGGGGATGATCCGACACCTCCGGCACCGCCGCAAGGCGCACGTGTGGGTGCTGGGGTCATCGGCGCGGCCCATCGCGCAATCGACGACATCCGGAGCGAACGCGATCGGCTGAAGGCAATCGTTGAGGCGGGCGGTGGCGCCGTTCGCGAATTGGATCCCGCCGTCGTCGACCCCTCCCCCTTCCCCGATAGATTGCCGGATGACGACGAAGCCAGCTTCGAAGCCTTCAAAAAGTCCATCGAATCCGAGGGACAGAAGGTTCCTATCCAGGTTCGCAAGCATCCTTCGTCAGCCGATCGCTACCAGATCATCTATGGGCATCGGCGCTGGCTTGCCGCCAAGCAGCTGGGCCGGCCGGTGCGTGCGCTTGAAGTCGAGATCTCTGATCTTGATCTGGTTCTGGCTCAAGGCATCGAAAACGCCAGCCGGCAAGATCTGACGTGGATCGAGCGTGCGCTGTTTGCCTCGCGCATGGACGACGCGGGGATCAAACCCCGTGATATCTACGCGGCGCTGTCGATCGAGGATGCGGAACTGGCGCGCATGCGCAGCGTGTACCGCGCGGTCCCCGCCGATGTCATCGAGGCGATCGGGCGGGCGCCGAAGATCGGGCGACCGCGCTGGCTGCAGCTTGCCAAGGCCGTCTCTGGAGATCCAGAGGTCCTTCAGTCCATCCGCACGGCGCTGCGAAAACACCAAGATCGGTCGCAGAATTCCGATCAGAGGTTTCAGCGGGCGCTTGCCGCCATCAATCCTGCGATCAAGCAGGATTCGGAACCGCTGGTCCTTTCCGATAGCACCGGCAGGACGCTGGGGGCGCTGGTTGTGCGGCCGAAAGAGGTCCGGATCGCGGCGGAAGGCCCTTTGGGGATCGAATTCTTGAAATTTGTCGAGGCAGAGCTGCCGGAACTTGCCGAGCGCTTTGCCCGTCAACAGGATCATACCAGTTCCTGACAGCTGTCAGGTTTACGACCAGGAAAGGAAGCGCTGCAAAAGAAAAAGGCCCCCAAACGTTGCCGTCGTGGAAGCCTCTCTCTCTGTGTGACAACTAGAGAATCGCATTTCCCCGAATCCCAGTCAAGAGTTTTTGGCACCGCATTTTGGTGAGCAGTTTTCTTTTGCCTTGTTGAAGGTGAGGGACGATGCAGGATGGACATGTAACGACGCCTTTCGGGCGGCGGCCGATGACGCTTGCCTTGGTGCGGCAGCAGATGGCCGTGAGCGAGATCAAGCCCGGTAAGACGGCGGAGAAATGGAAGGTCTTCCGGGACGCATCCGAAGCTCGGCCCTTGCTCGGTCTGCAGGACCGAAGCTTGGCCGTCCTGGATGCCCTGCTGAGCTTCTTTCCCGACAACGAGCTACGGCAAGACCGACAGCTGATCGTGTTTCCGTCAAATGCCCAG
>DASYHX010000578.1:0-12402 GCA_035998065.1 Pseudorhizobium sp. | reverse complement strand
GAGAACGACCATAAATAGGGTCGTCAAACAAACCACGAGCCAGGTCAGGATAACGGCTTCTCGCAAATGTTGAGCAAGAACCGATCCCACATGATAGATTTCTCCTACCGCAAGTACCTGCTGCGTGCCTGACCGAAACAGGGGAGCGTATATTTCGATCAGAGGTAGCTGGAGGCTTTCTTCGTACCTGCTTTCGCTGCTGTCGAGGGTTTTGAATTCGGTGATCGGTCGCCCCGTCCAAGCCGTCTCAACGTTTCTGGAGGCATGCTGCTCGCCGACGGTATGCTTTGCCATGCTGCTGTAGATGATTGTCGGTTCGGTGCTCTCGTTCCTAAACCAAAGCTTCACCGAAACGACCCTCTCACCAAGCACCGTGTTCCGGAAGAGACGATCCAGGGCTGCGACATCGTGCGGATGAAGTTGTCCCTGCGGACCAATACGCTGAACGTACTGCTCGAGCGAAGCTCGTAGATAGGCCGCACCATTTGTACCTGAGGTCGCCATCACACTTCGTTCAATCTGATGACTCACCCAAGTCCCTATCACGGCCATGGACAGGCAAAGCACCACCGCTGATGTGGCGATGAATTGCGTCGAGATCGAGAGCGTACCAGGTCTTTGCATCTTTCATCCTTCTGCCACACCCGACCTTGGTCTGAAGATTTCTAGACCTTGATCCCAGTATTGGCTCGACCTTGCGAGGATACGCCGAGCCTACGGTGTGGCTAGGTTAAGCACAACTCTTCGGCTTTTGGCAGCAAAGAAAAGACTGCTGTGGACGAAATCTGCGACCAACTTTCGCGTCGCAGATGGTCTGCATGCACTTTCTCGGCCAATGCCGACGACGATGCGAATTCAACAACACAACGGGTGGAGACAGAGATGGTTACCTATATTCGTTCCGACCTCGACTTTATACTGAAGCAGATTCAGATCGCGGAAGCTCATGCGGCGGGTCAACCGCTTTATGGTCCTGGCGGTCTCATTCCGACCTACAACATTGCCTGGGGCCTGCGCACCGTCGACGGCAGCTACAATCACTTGCTGCCCGGCCAGGAACAATGGGGAGCTTCAGATCGTCCTTTCACGGAACTGATGAATCCGACATACCGGACCGTCACGGGCACGGTAGACATCAACGGCCCGGCCCCTGGCGGGGAGGTGCCGTTTCCATTTCCATATACCCCCGGTGTTGATCCCGATGGCCCGATGCCCAATGCCGGACCTGGCGATGTGATAGATCCGTCGGTTCGCCTGATCTCGAACCTGCTGGTTGACCAGACGTTGGGCAATCCGGCCGCCATCCTGACGGCGCTGCAGAACGCCGGGATCGACGATCCGGGAATGCTGATCACCGCCCAGATCTCCAGTCTCTATTCGCCGCTCAAGCCCCTGTTCAAGACACTGCAGGAGGCAGCGCGCGCGGAGGCGGAGGCAGCGGCGGCTGCAGATGCCGCAGATCCGGCAAGCCCGGGTTATGCTGCCTTGCAACAGGCCGCGGCCGACGCCGCCGATGCCCTTGCAGCCGCCCGGAGCGATATCGATCTCGCCGCCGGCCCTGCCCCAGGTGGAAATGGCCTCTTCCCGTTGCTTGCCGCAAACGGCATCGAATTGGACGGCAGCAACGTTCACATTCCCAATTTCGCACCCGACGAGGGCCTGTCGGCACCTTTCAATTCGTGGTTCACGCTGTTCGGACAATTCTTCGACCATGGCCTCGACCTGGTGAACAAAGGCGGCAGCGGCACCGTCATGATCCCGCTCAGTCCTGACGATCCGCTCTATGTCGAGGGCAGCAACACCAATTTCATGGTGCTGACCCGCGCTACGGTTGGGGCGGGCGAGGACGAAATCTGGGGCACTTCCGACGATGTGCGTCCGGTCAACACCACCACAGCGTATGTTGACCAGAACCAGACCTATACGTCACACCCGTCCCATCAGGTGTTCCTGCGCCAGTACGTGGCAACTCCCGATGGTCCGGCCGCTACCGGCAAGCTGATGGAAGGTGCAAATGGCGGCATGGCGACTTGGGGCGAGGTCAAGGAGCAGGCCGCGACATTGCTCGGCATCCAGTTGACCGACTTTGACGTCGGTAAGGTGCCTCTGCTGCGCACCGACGCCTACGGCAACTTTATTCCAGGCGCGAACGGCTACCCGCAGCTTATCATCGGCATTGGCGAAGACGGCATACCAAACACTGCTGATGACGAGGTCGTTGAAGGCAACCCAGCCGATCCGGTGGATCCGTCGAACGTATTTGGAGCCGTTGCACCAGCGGTGCCGGTCGAAGCGGTCAGGACCAATCATGCTTTCTTGGCGGACATTGCTCACAATGCGGTTCCCACTGGACTGGCCGACGGTGATATCACTATCGGCCTGGAGAACCCGGGCAATGAGCCTGGAGTGTACGACAATGAACTTCTCGACGCCCATTTCGTTGCCGGCGATGGTCGCGCCAACGAAAATATTGGCCTCACCGCCGTGCACCATGTGTTCCATTCTGAACACAACCGCTTGGTAGAACACACCAAGGAGGTCGTGCTCGCGGATGCTCAAGAAATGCTGGCGGGGGGCGCCTCGCAAGCGGAGGCTACCGCATTCCTGAACGAATGGCTGGCGGTCGACGTTACCACCGTGCCGGCATCCCCAACGGGGCTTGCCTGGGATGGGGAGCGTCTGTTCCAGGCGGCGAAATTCGGCACCGAAATGCAGTACCAGCACCTCGTGTTCGAGGAGTTCGCACGGAAGGTCCAGCCCACGATCAATACCTTCCTGGTGCCTGACGGTTTTGACACCATGATGGATCCGTCAATCTTCGCCGAGTTTGCCCATGTCGTCTATCGTTTCGGCCACTCGATGCTCACTGAATCGATCGATCAGTTCGACGCAAGCTTTAACCCCAACCATGTCAGCTTGATCCAGGGGTTCTTGAACCCCACGGCATTTACCAGTGTCAATGGTGTCAATGATGACATTGCGGCAGGCGCTATCATCCGTGGCATGACGCGCCAAGTGGGTAACGAAATCGACGAGTTTGTTACCAGCGCGCTTCGGAACAACCTGCTGGGCCTGCCGCTTGACCTGGCGACTATCAACCTGGCCCGCGGACGCGACGTCGGTGTGCCGTCGCTGAACGAGGCGAGGCGCACCTTCTACGATGCGACCAACCAGGATGCTCGGCTGGCGCCTTACGAAAGCTGGGTCGACTATGCCGGTCATCTCAAGCACGAGGCCTCAATCATCAATTTCATAGCAGCCTATGGTACGCATGCCTTGATCACTGGCCAGACCACGATCGAGGGAAAACGTGATGCCGCGCTGACCATTATCACGGGCGTTTCGGTTGGCGGGCTTACGGTGCCGGCTGATGCGGAAGCGTTCCTGAACGGTACGGGCGAATATGCCGACGATCTCGGCGGCCTTGAGAACGTGGATCTGTGGATCGGGGGCCTGGCGGAAGAGATCATGCCGTTCGGCGGCATGCTCGGCTCCACCTTCAACTTCGTATTCGAGCAGCAGATGGAGTTGCTGCAGAGCGGCGACCGCTTCTACTATCTGCAGCGCCTAGACGGGTTGCACCTGTTCGGCGAAATGGAAAACAACTCCTTTGCCGCCATGATCATGCGCAACACCGACGCAACGCACCTGCCGTCCGACGTCTTCTCCACGCCCGGCCTCATCCTCGAAGTCGACCAGACCAAGCAGTTCAACGATCTGGACGGTGACGGTACCCTTGAAAGCGCCGATCCCGTTGGCGGCGGCCTCCTGACGCCACTTGTGATCCGTGGTCCTAATTCGCTGCGTTATACCGGCGACGACCATGTGGTTATGGGCGGCACTGAGGCCAATGATACAATTACCGCAGGCATCGGCGACGACACGCTTTTCGGCGACGGCGGCAACGACGTCCTTCAAGGCGGCTTCGGCAACGACATCATCAATGGTGGTGACGGAGACGACATCATCAAGGACAGCGGCGGTGACGACAACATCAAGGGCGGCGCCGGAAACGATGTCATCCATGCCGGTCCCGGCCTCGACTTGGTTCTTGCCGGCTCGGGACAGGATTTCGTCTTTCTGGGTACCGACGAGGGTTCGGAAGTTTTCGCCGGCACCGGAAATGACTTCATCTACGGCAATCGTAACGCAGAGCGTATCCTTGGCAACGAGGGCAATGACTGGATCGAGACCGGTACGTTTGACGGTGCACCGGGCGACAATTTCGACGAAATCTTTGCCCATGATGGTATAGACGGGCACGACGTCTTCCTCGGCGATGGCGGGTTCGACGAGTTCATTGGCGAAGGCGGCGACGACATCATGGTCGGCAGCGCTGGCCGCGGAAAGATGGTCGGCATGTCCGGCTTTGACTGGGCGACCTACAAAGACAATATCATGGGGGTCAACGCGAACCTGTCGATTCCGATCGTCTTCGATGAAGCGCCAACCCTGCCGCAAAACGCAGCTCTGGACGAATATGAAGCGATGGAAGGCCTGTCCGGCAGCAGGTTCAACGACATCTTGACCGGTACGGAGGACACGGCAGCGGACCGCGCTCCGCTTTCCCAAGGTGGCACGACCGGCTATCGTGGCAGCGTCCTCACCGCAGAGGGGATTGCGCTGATCAATGGACTGCAGGAACTGCTCGGAGCGGGTGTCACATCCTTCGACGGGGGTGACATCATCCTCGGTGGTGATGGTAGCGATGTCCTTCAGGGGCTGGCGGGCGATGACATAATCGACGGGGACAAATGGCTCGATGTCCAGATCGGGGTCTTCGCGCCGGGCGACACAGAGCACGCCGGTGCCCCCATCGCCCTGCACAATAGCATGACGACCCTCGCAAACGACATGTTCGCCGGGCTCATCAACCCTGGTCAGCTTTCAATCGTGCGGACAATCCGCAATAGCTCTGAACAGGAGGCTGCTGGAGAAACGATTGACAGCGACGGTATGGCCGACCTTGACCGCGTCGTCTTCTCCGGGACTCGTAGCGAATATGACATCAACTTCAACGCTAACGGCACGATCACTGTCGCCCATGTTGGCGGTCTCGCCACCGATGGCACGGACACGCTCCGGAATGTCGAAATCCTCGACTTTACCGATCAGGACATTACGCTGGCAGCGCCAACGCTGGACCTGACCGGCGATAGCACAGCGACAACCACGGTCACCGTTGCACAGGCGTTCAGGGACGATTTCACGAGCAGCGCCTACAACAACAACAACGGCACTTCGAACTGGGCGGGTAGCTGGACTGAGGGTAACGATACAGGCGGGGCCGCGACTGGTGACATCAGAGTGGCTGGAGGCGACCTTCAGTTCATCGCTGGGACGGATGGCAACGAGAGCATTGCTCGCGCCGCAAATCTCACAGGCGTAACCAGAGCCACCTTGTCATTCGACTGGGAAGCGGATGACCTGGATGGCGGCGAAACGGTCCAGGTTCAGGTGCGAAATACCCTGAACGGGCCCTGGTCCAATCTTGGAGCGCCCCTTGGCGGCAATCAAGACCAGGTCGGAACGTTCTCCATGCAGCTTCCCGCCGGGATGATCGGAGCGAGTACGCAGATCCGCTTTATAACGAATGGATCCTTTGAAACGGGCGAGAACTTCTATATCGACAACGTCAATATCGCGACCGAGACAGATACGATCACGCCGGTCCCCGGTGCACCCGGCAACGACTACGAGACTACCTATACTGAGAACGGCGCTCCCGTAGCTATCGCCTCGGGTGTTGCAATCACCGATGACGGCGCAACAATCGCTTCGGCGCGGGTCGTTATCACCAATGCCAGCGAAGGTGATCTGCTGGCGGTGCAGGGCGGATTGCCCGGTGGGATCGCGGCTCAGGTGAGCCCGCTCTCCAACGGCCAGCTTGTTCTGACATTGACCGGGACGACTTCGATCGCGAATTACCGCGCGGCTCTCCAGCTAGTGCGCTATTCTAGCACATCGAACAACCCGGACACCACGGACCGGCTCATCCAGGTCACGGTCAACGATGGCTTGCTGGACAGCAATGTGGCCACTGCTACCGTCAACGTGGTTGCCGCCAACGACGCCCCAGCAGGCAATGCTGACACCGTCATCACCAACGTTGCATCCGGTGTCGCTTTCTCAGTCTCTCATGCCGCACTATTGGCTAACGACACCGATCCCGAGGGCGCCGCGTTGACCATCACGGCGGTCAACGGCAACGGTCTCACTGTAAGCAACGGAGCCGGTGCGGTAAGCGTGACTGACACGGGGGCACCGGGAGGCAGCTTCAACTATGTCGCCAGTGACGGTTCGCTGATAGATCCTACCACAACAGTCAGTGTCACTCGTGTGACCGGCACTATCAACGGTGGGGCTGGGAACGAGATCATCGTCGGCAATTCACAGGGGACGGCAATCAACGGCGGTGGGGGAAACGACCATATCGATGCCGGCGACGGCGGCGATACGATCAGCGGAGGGACGGGCGATGACGTGATCCGTGCCGGGACCGGCAACGACACCATTGTCTGGAACGCCAACAACTCTGGCGACACCGATGGCTTTGACATCGTCAACGGACAGGAGGGTGGAGCCGACACTTTCCAGCTGAATGGACGGCAGTCTGTCTCAGAAACCTTCCGTATCTATGCAAGGGTTGAAGCCATTGCTGCGGGGATTGCTGTAATGGGAGCCGACAGCGAGATTGTCATCACGCGGACTGTTGGTCAGACCACGAGCGTGATCGCTGAGCTCGACAACATCGAAGAGATAGTCGTCAACACGTTCAACACAACGGCGAATAACGGCAATAATCCAACGACACCTGACGGCACGACTATACTTGGGGATGTCATCGAAGTTATTGGCAACTTCAACTCTCCCTTCACCAGTCTGAACTTCAGCACGATCACGATTGACGGCAATTCTGGTGACGACACGGTTGACATATCGGCCTTGACGTCGGCACACCGGATTGTTTTCCGGTCGAATGGCGGCAATGACACCATCATTGGTACCCTGCGTCCCCAGGATGTGGTTGAGCTCCCGGCGGGAACGACAATAGCCGATTATGAGGTGACCATTGACGAGGAGACAGGGCAGGTTGAGCTTGTCGGTGACGAGCATACAATCAGCTTCACCGCAGCCAACGGCCTGCCTCAGTTCAGCTCTGACGGTGATGAGGTTGACGACGACGACGACCAGGATCCGCCGGTAGACACTAACGAGGGATCGGCTTCAGTACCGCGCATGCTCGTTGGAACGTCGGCGGCAGATATCCTGATTGGCGCTGCCGTCAATGATACCTTACTGGGAGGAGGAGCCGGAGATATCCTGGCAGGCGAGGGTGGCAACGACATCCTGCGTGGCGAGGATGGCGATGATGTCATGACTGGTGGGGACGGTGCCGACACGATGAGTGGCGGTGCCGGCAACGACGAGCTTCATGGCGGCTCGGGTGCTGACATGCTGTTTGGCAACAACGGTGCCGACATGGTCTATGGCGACGGAGGCGATGACTTCATCGAAGCCGGTGCTGGCGACGACAAGGCGTGGGGCGGAGCGGGTGATGATGAAGTGCTCGCCACCGCGGCAGACGGCTCGGACCAATACTGGGGCGACGAGGGCAACGACACCCTCAACTACTCCGTTGCCACTGGTAACCTCAAAATAGATCTCGGCAATGGCTTCATGGGCCGTGGTCAGGTCACCGGCAATGGTGGCACGGATATGTTCTACGGCTTTGAGAACTTCATCGGCGGCTCTGGCCATGATGTGATCACAGCAACGAGCGCCGCCAACATCCTGGACGGAGGGCTTGGCAATGACACCTTCCGCTTCCAGTCGGCCTCGGCGGCGCATGGCGACACGATCTATGGCTTTGCACCAGGAGACAAGATCGACTTCTCGGCCATGGATGCCAATACGACAACGGCAGGCAAGCAGCCATTCACGCTCAACGCCGGGTCGGCGCTGACGGCCGCAGGCCAGGTGGCAGTCAGCTATGATGTTCGCGAGGGTGAGGAGGTCACCTTGGTGCGGGGCAGTATCGATGGTGATCCTGCTGCAGAGTTCGAACTGACGCTTATCGGCCGCCACACTCTCACAGCCAACGACTTCAACGGGGTCTCCTGATCCTGAAGGGTTGTACTCCGGCCGCATGATGCGGCCGGAGGGGCACTATAAAGATGTGAGGGGAACATCATGGCCAATAGCAAGCAGGTCGCCAATTACGGGCTGGAAAAGGTCCGCGGAATTTTTGCCTATCTCTTCGGCCTTTCCGGCATTATCAATGTCCTGGCGCTCACCGGCGCCTTTTACATGCTGCAGATCTATGACAGGGCGCTGACCAGCGGGAGCGTCTCGACGCTGGTGGCCCTATCGGTTCTGGCCATTGGCCTTTACCTCTTCCAAGGCGTCTTCGACATTCTGCGTTCGCAGATCCTCATCCGTCTTGGCGCTCGCCTCGACCACCAACTGGCGCCTCTTGCGCATACAGTGGCAATCGAGATGCCGCGCTATGGTTATTCCACTTCGGAAGCAATGGAACGGGGACGTGACGTTGATACCTTGCGCGGCTTTCTTTCCAGCCCAGGTCCGATCGCACTCTTCGACCTGCCGTGGATGCCGGTCTATCTTGCTTTTGTCTGGCTGCTTCACCCGATGCTTGGCCTGCTAACGATCGCCGGTGCGATCGTGCTGGCCTTTATTACTCTGGTTGCCGAGCTGATGACCCGGCGCAGCGCCCAGTCAATGATCAAAGCCTCCGTGACCCGCAACTCGGTGGCCGATTCCAATGCCCGCAACGCCGATATCCTGCATGCCATGGGGATCACAGGCCGGGCGGTCGAACGGTTTGACATTGCCAATCAGCAGCATCTGGACAGTCAAACGCGGACATCCGACATCAGCGCGACCCTTTCGGGGCTCTCGAAGGTGCTGCGGATGATGCTGCAATCAGCTATTTTGGGGCTGGGCGCCTATCTCGCCATCAAGGGCGATCTGTCTCCTGGAGCAATCATCGCCTCTTCCATTGTCACGGCGCGCGCGCTTGCTCCGGTCGATCAGGTGATCGGCAACTGGAAAGGCGTTGTCAGTGCGCGCCGGAGCCATCGCCGGCTTGCCGAGACGCTTGCCGTCATCAAGGACAAGTCCGCTTTGGTGGAGCTGCCGGCCCCGAGCCAGAGCCTGGTTGTCGACAATATTACAACGGTGGCTCCCGCCACGGGAGCCGTCCTGCTGAGCGAGGCAAGTTTTGAGCTGAAGGCCGGCCAGGCTCTTGGCCTTATCGGCCCGTCGGGCGGCGGCAAGACGACGCTTGCCCGCTCCATCCTCGGCATCTGGCCGCTTTTGCGGGGGTCGATCCGGATCGACGGTGCCGACCTCAGTCAATGGAACGAGAACTTCTTTGCCAGCCATGTCGGCTATCTTCCGCAGGATGTCGCGCTGATGGAAGGCACGATCGCCGACAACATATCGCGGTTCTCGAAGGTGCCGGATGCACGGCTGATCATCAACGCGGCAAAAGCTGCCGGCATTCACGAGATGGTTGTACATCTGCGCGACGGATACCAGACGGAGCTTGGACCCCATGGGACGGCGCTTTCGGCAGGTCAACGTCAGCGCATCGGGCTTGCGCGGGCCCTTTATGGAGATCCCTTCCTCGTGGTCCTCGACGAGCCGAACTCCAACTTGGATGCTGAGGGCGAGGAAGCACTGACCCGAGCTATTACGGCCGTCAGGCAGCGCGGCGGGATCGTTGTTATCGTCGCCCACCGCCCCAGTGCCTTGCAGGCGGTTGACATGGTTGGCGTCGTGCAAGCGGGGCGGCTGGTTGCCTTTGGCCCCAAAGACGAAATCCTGCAACCAAACAAGGCCCGTCCGGTGGTCGTCGAGCGGGGCCTGCCTGTCGATCGCCCGGCTCGAGCAGCCGTCAGCGAATAGGGGAGGTGGGCTGCCATGGAAGAGAAGCTTATCCTCGGCCTCCCACATGATGGGAAGGCCGCCATTGCACCAGCCAACACCTTTCGCCTCAGCGACAAGGAGCAGGGCGGCAGGGTCAAGTATGGCTTGATACCAGCCTTGATGATTGGTGCTGTCGGAGCAGAGCTTGCCGATTCCAGCGACGACCTGGAGGAGGGGATGCAGCGGGCTCACAGGCCTTATGACGACGAGGCTGTCGGCTCTAATCCCGATCCGAGCCAGCACCTGAAGCGGATCGAAGATGCTGCGAACTTCCTGCGCCAGCTCTTGCAGGACACATCGGCTGAGGTAGCACCCGCTTCTGCGGGCGTTGCCTCCGTAAGGCTGCGGTATGCGGCAAGTGATCCCTACTCCCCCTCCAACCACATGGAGCGGCTCTTCCGCGCGTTCAACGACAATGATAGCCGCATCTTCAGTGGGGAGGACAGCTTCCGCTTTCCTGTTAGTGCTCCACACAGCTTTAAGGGCGACGAGTTCAACAGCTCCTGGAGCGGACCAGTAGATCCGTCCCGGCCAGACAGGAGCGAGGGTGACGGCCCTGACCGGCTGCCCGACAAGGATGATGGACCGCCCGAGAAAGACGAGGACGAACAGTCCAATCGCCTTCCGACTGCTTCCGGCCGCTCCAATTTGCCGAGCACGATGATGAACATGTCGGCACTGATCTTTCTTGGAGATCTTCTCCGATTGATCCATGATGCCGACGGCGATCCTCTGTCCATTCGCAATCTGAGAGCGTCGGATGGCGATGTCGAAGCCTATGGTCCCGGGCGGTGGCTTTATACCCCCGAGCGCGGTGCCGTTGGCGATATCACCTTCACCTATCAGGTCAGTGACGGCTACGGCAGTATTACGGCCCAGGCAAAGATGAGCATCGTCAAGCCAGCCCCGCAGGAGATCGCCGGAACCGATGGCGTTGATCGCCTGATTGGCTCGCCCTACGAGGACATCATCGACGGACGGGACGGCAATGACGTCATCTACGGACGAGAAGGCGACGACATGATCGTCGGCGGCAAGGGAGATGATACGCTCCTTGGCGGGGATGGGGACGACGTCCTCCATGGCGATGCAGGGCGCGACGTCATCTTCGGCGGCGCTGGTCATGACATTGTCTTCGGCGGGGCTGGCGATGACGACCTGTATGGCGAGACTGGCAATGACAGCCTGATAGGCGGCCAAGGCAATGACAGGTTGATGGGCGGTCAGGGCAATGACAGGCTGTTTGGTGAAGATAATGATGATGTGCTCCATGGCGAGGCAGGCAATGACCTTCTTGATGGCGGTGCCGGCCGTGACGAGCTGTCGGGTGGCGGCGGCAATGATGTCGTTCTTGGCGGAGCGGGTGACGATGCCTTGCACATGGGATTTGCAGGCGAGGAGGCGGGCCATGCCGGTTCCGCAATCACCGATGGTGACGATGTCTACTCTGGCGGCGAGGGCATTGATACGCTCGATGCAAGCGATGTTGATGCGGGCGTCGACATCGATCTGCATGCCGGCACCGCGAGTGCCGAGGCGATCGGCTCCGACAAGGTGGAAGGGATAGAGAATGTCGTGGGCACCGCCCATGATGACACCATCACCGGTGACGAGGGCGATAACACCATCCATGCTGGCGCTGGAGACGATCTTCTGGCAGGCGGCGACGGAGACGACGTCACTTGCGCCGAGGAAGGCAACGACGTGGTCGTGGTCTTTGCCACCACATCAGATGACAGCGATGATGGCGACGATGTCTATGACGGGGGAGACGGCATCGACACTCTCGATCTCACGGCTCTCGTTGAAGCGGTCGTGGCAGATTTTGAGGGGCGATATGTCGAGGGTGCCGAGGTCGGCCACGACATGATCAGCAACTTCGAGATCATCCACGGCGGTCGGGGAAACGATCAGCTGAACGGCGACAGCGGCAGCGACATCCTGCACGGCGCTGACGGTCATGACAAATTGAAGGGCCGCGGCGGCGATGACGTTCTTGTCGGCGGCGACGGCAATGACGAGATCGAAGGCGACCAGGGCAACGACACTTTCCTGGTGGTTGCCCGTAGCGCGTCGAACGTCGTCTCGGATGGTAATGACAGCTTTGACGGTGGTCTTGGAACCGACACCTATGATGCCTCTGAGACAACGTGCGGCATCACCATCGATCTCCATCTCGGCCGTGCGACCGGAATTGAAACCGATATCGATACTCTGTCGAGCGTGGAGGCTGCGATCGGCGGTAGCGGCAATGACACTCTGGTCGATGGCGCCGGCGTTACGATCATGACCGGCGGTGCCGGCAACGACATCTTTGTGTTTGGCTTTGCGTCATTGCCAGGCACTCATCACGACGAGATCCGCGACTTTGCATCCGGAGACCGCGTCGACCTGTCAACCTTCGGTGGTCTCGTCTTTGCCGGTCTTGGGATCGGAGATGATGCCCAG
>DASYHX010000575.1:0-9979 GCA_035998065.1 Pseudorhizobium sp. | reverse complement strand
GTCCTGCCAACCGGAGCCACCCAGCAGGAACGTCTGGTCGGGAAGCCGAGCGGCGGGCTCGAGGAAGAAATGCTCGACCCGGGCTTCGCGATCGGGGAGCCTGTTGCCGAGGAAGCCGAGATCGGCACCAAAACGCCGGTCAGCCGGGACCGGGTGATGGGTTTCCGGGTCGAGCGCATTATAGATCGGGATGCAATCATAAGCGCCGATCGACCGGTACGCATCCACAACGGGATCGCCACCCCCATAGGTAAGCACCATGTCCAACTGCTGGAGAGCTGTACGCAGGGGGTGGTCGGCCGCCGCCCGCACTTCAGCTAGCGTCGCCGGCGCATCAACATCCCAGAAGATCTTGAGCGCATCCGGACGGGCGTGGAGCAGCACTTCCTCCAGCAGCAAATCATCTTCAAACCCGACGCCACTCGCCTTCACAACGACATCGGCGGTTGCGGCCTCCGCGGTCACTGCCTTCAATGCATCGATCGTGCCTCCATACACGACAACCTTGCACCACCCCGGCGGATCGATGTCGCGGTTCTTCTGTCGGTCGTAGACGTCAGGCTCGTAAAAGGTGATGTCGTAGCCTTTCGCCGCAAGCGCCCGAAGCAGCCCGCGATAATAAGTCGCCGCACCATTCCAGTAGGCAGAAACCAGGCTTGAGCCATAGAATGCGATTTTCATTCTGCAGCCTCCGGAGTTGTGATTTGCTGCGTGACGCCGGTTGTGCCGCAGATGGCAAGCACGCTGAACAGCTCGTCGACACGGTGACGGCAGGTGTGTCGGGCCCGAATGGTTTCCAAGCCGGAAATGGTCAGTTCCCTGGCCAGTTCCTTGTCCATGAGAACTCGCTTGAGGCTCTGCTTCATCTCTTCGCCGTCGCGAGCAACAAGGAAATCCATACCGGGGCGGAAGAGTTGTTCGGCGTCGTCCCAGGGAGCCGAGATCAGCGGGATCCCGCACGCCAGCGCCTCAAAGACCCGAATGGTCGGAATGCCGGGAAGATTCTGCACATACGGTCGCCGCGGGATGTGCATGGTGACCCGATGCTGCGCGAACGCCAGCGGGGCATCTGCGTTGGCAACCCAGCCGCCGTAGCGGATCCCCGCATCGTGGAGCGATGCCAAGGCCGCATCCGGATAACGCACCCCACGGACGGTCGTTTGAAGGGCAAGTTCCTTCGCGGGGCGCACCAGGAACTCCGCGATTTCCGCTGTCCGCTCGTCATCTCCCCAGTTGCCGACCCAGATCAGGTCGCCAGTCTTCTCCACATCCGGCATGGGCTTGAAGAGGGTTGCATCGGCCGCTTCATGCCAGGTGAAGACGTTGCGACCCCAGCCTGCCTTGAGGTAGCGCTCGCGTAGGGTCTCGCCAAAGACAAGCACGCCGTCATAGTCGCTCAGATCGAGCCCTGCGATATCTTCCTCGGCCGACACCGCACGATGATGGGTGTCGTGAAAGAGCAGCGTGAAGCGCCCGCCCTCGCGCCGGATTTTGCCGATCCGCGTGACCAGCTCTGGATCCGTCCACTCGTGGACCACCACCACGTCGGCGCCTGCGAGGGCCACCTCGTGGTCGAAGTTCAAGCCGTAGATTTCGCTCGTGAGGTCGGGGAAGGCCGCATGGAAGTGCTCCACCGCCGCCTGCCCCTGGTCGCGGATCAGGTTTTCGCGGCTCCACGCCCCTTCGGGTTCCAGCGCAATGGCCTCGTGCCCGCGCCGGATGAGATCCCGCATCACGCCGCGCAAAAAATGCGCGTTGCCGTGGTTCCAATCTGAGATCAGCGAGTGAGTATAGAAGATGAAGCGCATTTCTACTCCGCGGCAGTCAGTGTTTTGCGTTGCGTGCACAGATCGGCGTAGATCCCAGCCATCGCTTGGGTTTGTGCGTCGATGGTAAAGCCGAGCGAACGGTCATACGCCTTGACCGCGAGCCTTGCACGGAGGTCGCCATCCTCGGCCAGTTGGTTGACCGCAGCAGCAAGCGCCTGGGGATCATGGGGGTCAAAGAAGCACGCGCAGTCGGCCCATATTTCACGGTACGTTGGATTGTCCGAGAGAACGAGCGCCGCACCGGCGCGCGCGGCCTCCAACGGCGCGAGGCCAAACGGTTCGTAGATCGATGGAGAGACAACGATTTTTGCTTCCCGCATCAGCGAGACGGTTTGCTCGTGGGTTAGTTCGCCCCGATGCACTGCGTGCTTGATCGCGAGATGCTGACCGTTTGGTCCGATATCGGAACCCGCCATTGTGAGTGGCCAATGAATCGCCGCGGCTGCCTGGTCAAGTACGGAGCCGTTCTTACCGTCGTCCCACCAGCGTCCGGCGGCAAAGACAAGGTCCCGCTTTTCAGCGAGCGCATTCTCCAACCGGCTCCCGTTGTAAACAACCCGCAGTTGGGGAATGGTTCCGTAAGCGGCATTGAGCATAGCCGCATGACTTGCACTCGGCGAAACAACGACATCGGATCGGTCGAATCCTGCACGGTTCAACTCCTGCTGCCACAGCCATCCATCCGGAATGGGAGCCTTGCGGACCGCTGCAAACCACGTCACGACGCACGAATGGGAAACCGTGACGACGGGGAGATCTGAGGTTATGCCCGCAGCCTGGGAAGGCAGATTGAGGTGAAGCAGGTCTGCTCCTTCCCGAGCACCGAGTTCTGCGATCAACCTAGGGATCTTGGTGAGTTCTTCGCGGTCGACCGCCAGCCAGTCCAGAGCTGCATCGAGCTTGACGAGACGGCCAACTCGATTGGCTTCTTCGACCTTGTCAGAAGAGGGCGCTGGGCCGAGACAGACGAATAACGTCTCCACCCCGAGTTGCCGAAGACCGGAGGCAAGGTCCATCGCGTAACGCCAAACGCCACCGATCGCATCAAGCGTCATGAGCAGCCGCATGCCGTTCAGAGAGGGCATCTGCGTCACGCCGGGATCCTCGCCGGTTCGCTGAGAATGAGACCTCCGCCGAAGCGGTGTTCCACAAGCCATTCAGCCAAGTGACGCATCCCGCTGCGCCAACGCACCCTCGCCTGCCAACCGAGATCCCGCTCCAGTTTTCGCGTGTCGGCGACGAAGAAATATTGGTCACCTGCCCGCCAAGGGCCGAAGGAGGACTGCACCGATTGTCCTGTCAGCTTCTCGATTTCCCGCAGGACGGCGAGGATACTGACGGAGTTGTGGGGGCCGCCGCCAAGGTTGTAGACGCTTCCCGTCACCTGTTCGATGGATCCGAGGACCGCACGGTAGGCAGCCACCGCATCGTCAACATGAAGGATATCGCGGACTTGCTTGCCATCGCCGTAGACGGAGATGGAGTCGCCGGCCAAAGCACGGATCAGAAAGTGGGCCACCCAGCCCTGGTCCTCGGTCCCGAACTGCCGTGGCCCATAAATGCAGCTCATTCGCAGGACTGCACTCGGAATTCCGAAGGACTTCGCATAGTCCAAAACGTATTGATCAGCAACGCCCTTGGAGCAGCCATATGGCGTGCAGAACGACAGCGGCCTCTGCTCATCGATGCCATGTGCGCGGATTGCTTCGTCCGCCGGGATGTAGCGGTCGTCGAGCTCCAGCATCCGGAGGTCTTCCAGGGCACCGTAAACCTTATTGGTGCTGGCAAAGATAACAGGTGCTCGCTTCCCGGCCTTGCGAACAGCCTCCAGCACGTTGATCGTGCCGCGGGCATTGGCCTCGAAGTCATCGATCGGATGTACGAGGCTGGTCGTTACTGCTGTTTGGGCAGCCAGATGGAAAACTGCTTTCGCATCGGTGAAGGCTGCCTCAATCCCACGCATGTCGCGGATGTCCGCAAGATAAGGATGCACCCGGTCGCCATGACGTTCCCTGAGCCAGGTAAGGTTCTGGTCTACGCCCGGACGTCCCAAATTGTCGAGAACGACGACATCGGCACCCTCGTTGAGGAAGCTGTCGGCGAGGTTGGAACCGATGAAGCCACTGCCCCCCGTGATGACGATCGGAGCGGCACCATTGGCGATGCGAGGGGACGGGAACTGCGTCACCTCCCGAACACGATCGACGCCGCCCTCCGTCAGCAGGCGGGCCAGAAGTTTGGGTTGGCCGTCATGGGTTTCAGCGCCCAGGTGATAATGGCGCGGGTCGAACCAAAGACCTTCCTGAACCGCAACATTCGGCGGCACGTCGGCCCAGGCATACCAATAGAGACGATCCGCGGGCACTTCCAGCGTCTTTGCGAAGCGGCGAACCTGCTCCATCTCATCCTTGCGCCAAGTCGAATATCCGGTTTCCGTCACCCAGATTTCACTCTTGTCGTTATAGCGGTCGAGGATGCGGCGCATCTCTCCCAGATGCATATCCCAACCGCCCCAACTGCCCTCCTCGCTATCCCAGGTACCGGGGAAGCCGTGGAACCCGACAGCATCGACCACTGCCAATACGCCGCGCTCTCCCATCAGGTTCAACCAGTAGGGATCGAACGGGCATGGGCCGCCGAGAACGGGCTTGAAGCCGCGCTGCTGCGCCCAATAAGCCGCTCCGCCCACCATTTCGCAAAACAACTGAAAGTCGCTGTCTTCGCGCCAGTCCCAGTCAAGAAGGTTGTTTGGCTCATTCCACAGTTCGATGTGGCGGAAGTGCTCACCGTAGCGTGTCAGGACATGATCAATGAAGTCGGCATAGGACTTCAAGTCCTTGGGCGGTCCGGAAGCACGCCCAGTTCGTGACAAGGAGGGTGGGGTGTAGTGAACACAGGGCAGCAGGTCGATTTGCGAGCCCAGCTGCGGGATCAGCCAGTCAAACCACTCCTCCCCGCCGGGCGCCAGATATTCCGCCCACGAAAGATGGGTCCTGAGATAGGAAGCACCAGACGCAAGAAGGCGTGGCAGAACCTCCTCCGTCCGCTCGTAATCTCCCGGACGAAACCATTCGACAAAGCCGAACTGCTTCGACCCGAGGCTTGTGCTGGTCGAAGTGCCGGATTTGATCATGCTACCAGCCCTCGTTCTTCGAGTTGGCGTCGCATCTCAGCACCGCGGTCGATCGCCTGCGTCCCTCGAACCCATTCCACAAATGGACCCAGCGAATTTTCCAGCTTGTATTGCGGCTCGAAACCAAGAAGGTCTCGCGCCTTAGAGATGTCGGCGAAGCAGTTGCGGATGTCGCCCAGGCGCGCCTTGTTCATGATTTCCGGCTTGAGTTCCGGGACACCCATCGCTTCCGCGAGAAGCGTTGCCACCTCTTCAACGGTGTAGGCCTGCCCACTGCCGACGTTAATGACGTGACCGTTCGCGCTGGGTTGTTCCAGGGCCAGCCGGAATGCACGCGCAACGTCACGGACGTGCACAAAGTCGCGGCGCTGCTGACCATCTTCAAAGATCGTCGGTGGCTGCCCGTTTGCAAGGCGGGAGGCGAAATTCGCTAGTACGCCGGTATAGGGGTTGGAAAGGGCCTGCCCTGCCCCGAACACGTTGAACAGTCGAAGGGCGACAGCCTCCATATTGTAAGCTCCGCCGAAGATCAGAACCTGCTTCTCCTGTGCGTATTTTGTCAGGGCGTAAATTGAAGCCAGGTCGACCGGCTTGTTCTCGTCCGTCGCGATGGGTGTCAGCCTCTCCCCCTTTGGACCCTGCGGTTCCCAGCGCCCTTGGCGCACCTGCTCCCCCTTCCTGCGGACAAACCCTAGAGTATCGCCGCTTTCGGTCGCGTAGAGGCCCTCGCCATAGACGCTCATTGATGATGCGACGACGATTCGGCGGATGGGAAGACCAATCATGGCTTCCAACAGGACGGCAGTTCCCAGATCATTCCCGCCGACATAGCGGGCGATCTCGTACATCGACTGCCCCACCCCCACCTCGGCTGCCAGGTGGATCACGCCATCAACGTTCTGCAGTGCCTGCGACACGGCATCCTTGTCACGAACGTCGGCACGGATGACCTCTGCCTGTTTCGGAACATCGGCTTCCGCGTCCGCATGGACCTGCTCTATCATCGCATCGAGGATGCGCACCTGGTAGCCGGCGGCGAGCAGTTCCTCGGCCACGTGGCGTCCGATGAACCCGCACCCGCCCGTTACTAGAATTGTCGACATGAGATCACTCTTGGCTGGAACAAAATTGCGATTTGCGATGTGAACCCCTGCGCCGACGAAAAGTTCCTTCTTCAGGAACATCTTTGTCATCAATGTCTTCATCAACGGTCGGCGGCCGGAACCGCCAGGAACCCGTTGAACTACATGGACGTTTCGGGGCGGTCGGGGTTAGGGCCCGCTAGGCTGATCAAGTCGCCTTCGGCCGGCGACAAGGCTGTGTCGTGACTAAACGATAGGGCGGCTCAGCCCGTTTCCAACGGTATGAGTGGCAATTGATCTCTAGCCGTGGGTGGCGTTTAGCATGCGAGCATGGTCGACAGCATGGCTCCATCTGCCTGGACAAGGTGCTGCTTAGCCCGAACTACATCCTTGTTGAGGAGGACAGTCGCGGCAGACTGGAGTTCGAGCATACGGTCGAGACGGACGGGCTGGGGATGCAGCCAAGCGTGCGGCCTGAAGCGCTCCTTGAAGAGACGAAACGACAGAAAGGACGCTGAGCTTCATCTTCTTCATCTTCTTCCGGAACTCCTCTGCCGGCGAGGCGTTAAGCCCCTGATGCTGCGCCTGCTGCAGAGGCGTGGCGGCCTGCGCATTTGAGGGAGACACGCGAAGATGAATGTAATGACCATGACCGACACCAGCCTCATGAAGGCTGCCATCGTCACCGGACCGGGGGCGATGGTAACCGAAGCAAGGCCGCTGCCGCAACCCGGTCGGGGTCAGGTCAGGATCAAGCTTGAAGGCTGTGGCGTGTGCGCGTCAAACCTGACACCATGGGCTGGACCGGAATGGATGCAGTTCCCGACGGAGCCGGGCGGGCTGGGTCACGAAGGTTGGGGACGCGTCGACGAGATCGGAGAGGGGGTCCAGGCCCTGAAGATTGGAGACCGGGTTGCCGCCCTTTCGTTCCACGCCTACGCGACCCATGACATTGCCGATGCCGATAAGGTCGTTCCCCTCCCCGCAGCACTCGACGGCGTACCGTTCCCAGGCGAGCCGCTCGGCTGCGCGATGAATATTTTCCGGCGAAGCGAGATCAGGGCGGGGCAGAAGGTCGCCATTATTGGCATCGGTTTTCTGGGGGCGTTGCTGACCCAGCTCGCTACCGCCGCCGGTGCGCAGGTCATCGCCATCTCACGCCGTCCCTTCTCACTCGAGGTTGCACGGCGGATGGGCGCTCCCGAATGCATCCCTATGGAGGATCACTGGCAGATCATTGAAGAGGTCAAGCGCCTGACAGATAACACGATGTGTGACTGCGTCATTGAAGCGGTAGGAAAACAGTGGCCGCTCGATCTCGCGGCGGAATTGACGAAGGAGCGCGGGCGGCTGGTCGTCGCCGGCTACCATCAGGACGGCGCCCGACAAGTCAACATGCAGCTGTGGAACTGGCGCGGCCTCGACGTAATCAATGCCCATGAGCGGGATCCTGCCGAATACATCCGCGGCATGCGCGAGGCGGTCGAAGCTGTTGCCAGCGGTCAGCTAGATCCCTCTTCGCTCTATACAAATCGCTTCCCGCTGGAGCAGCTGGACGACGCGCTGAACACCACCCGAGACCGTCCCGATGGTTTTCTCAAGGCACTGGTGACCTACTAATGAACGAGGTTGTTCTAGACCGCACGCTGTCGGCAACCGCCAAGCCTGCCCGCCTCGGATTTTTAGGTGTTGGCTGGATCGGCCGCCACCGCATGGAAGCGATTCTTGCGTCCGGCGCAGGAGAGGCCGTCGTTCTTGCCGACGCGTCACCAGAAGTGTCGCAGGAGGCAAGGAAGTTGGCACCGCAGGCCGCGGTCGCCTCTTCACTCGAAGACCTGCTCCGCCACGATCTGGACGGCATCGTGATTGCCACGCCGAGCGCGCAGCATGCCGCACAGTCCATTCAGGCCTTAGACGCCGGTGTCGCCGTCTTCTGCCAAAAGCCTCTTGGCCGCGATACCAACGAGGTTGCAGCCGCCGTCACCGCTGCAGAGAAAGCCGACCGATTGCTGGGGGTCGACCTGTCTTACCGCTACACGGAAGGGATGCAGCAGGTCCGCAGCTTGCTTCAGAATGGGGAGCTCGGCCATGTGCATGCCGTAGACCTTGTATTTCACAATGCCTACGGCCCGGACAAGGACTGGTTCTACGACAAGTCGCAGTCTGGAGGGGGTTGCGTCATGGACCTCGGTATCCATCTCGCCGACCTCGCTCTTTGGGCACTGGATTTTCCGCGTGTCGATAGGGTGACGTCTCAGCTGTTCCACCAGGGCCAGCGCATTTCCGGCACGACCGACCACGTCGAGGATTTCGCGACGGCGACGATCGAGCTCGCAAACGGCACGGTGGTTCGCCTCACCTGCTCGTGGCGGCTGCAGGCCGGCTGCGACGCCATCATCGGCGCCAGCTTCTATGGGACGGGCGGCGGTGCGGAGATGCGCAACGTCAACGGCTCATTCTACGACTTCGCCACCGAGCGCTTCCGGGGCACGTCTCGGGAACTTCTGGTGGAGCCTCCTGAGGATTGGGGGGGGCGTGCAGCCGTGGACTGGGCCCAAAAGTTGAGCGCTGGCGCGAAATTTGACGCCGCCTGCCGCGAGTATGTCACCACTTCCGATTTGATTGACCGCATATATGGAGCAGCATGAGCGGCAGATCTTGCACCACCTGATGCATCGCGGCAACGCTCAACTGCGCGATCTCGCGGTGGCGGAACTTCTTCGCCAACGGAGGGTTGTGAGCCCCTAAGGAGTTTCGCATGCGTATCATATTCGTTGTCATGCTGGCGTCTGTGCTGAGCATCCTGGCTTTCAAGTATGTCGACAGGTCGATCGGCGAATCCGATATCATGGCCTCACCGATGGAAATGTCCGCTCAAAACTAAGTCCGGGATATCCCGCCGGAACGAAAGATGTCGGCCGTCGTTCTTTCAAAAGAGGAACAAGACATGAGCCATAAGCAAATCATCCAGACGTTCGCGCTCGCAATGGTGGTTTATGTTGCCGCAGTTTTCCTGTGGCCGACAAGCATCGAGCCCTCCGTCACCGTCGCAGGTATAGACAAGACTGCCCGCCTCGCGGGCTTGTCCGAGGACGTGGCTTTCCGACAGGAACGCTTCGGTGTGCCGGCTCCCGAGCAGACCGAGACGCGCGTCGAATAGGAACGCCCCGCAAAAGCGGGGCGTTCGTATTAATGGGCGGCGCCACCGCCTTCTTCTTCCTCGAAGGTGACCGCTACATCGCCGTTGGCGCTCAAGCGGACGGTGTCTCCCTCGATATCCGCCACAAGGCTCAGCGGAATGAAGTGGTGATGACCCCGGTGGCTCCCCTCGCCGCTATCATCCTTAGTCAGCTTTATGCGGTTCCCGTCTACCCGATCGACAGTGCCAACACGCGCTCCGTCCGCACCTACGACCTTCGCGTGTTCTTTGATAAGACCTGCATCGACCATGTCCAGCTCCTCTTCTGTTGACGCATCAGAGGGAGAACCGTCTCGGCAGGACATGTGTTCCGGTTACTCGTGGATTTCGTAGGAGCCAAGCTCGCAGAGATCCTGCGTATCCTCGGTCGTGTCGAGATCCGAGTCAGCGGAAAACTCAAAGCGCAAATCGTAATCGCAGACGGAGCGTCCGTCGGCGATCGTGATCTCAACCCGCTCGCCCGGCTCAAGCACGTCTTGGCCCAGAACGTCCTCCTCCCAAGCGTCCACCCCAACGGGCGAGGTGTAGAACCGCTCAAGGGTGGAATTTGTGGAGTTAGTCAAGGTGAACACCAGATCCTCCGCGTGTGAGGGCGTGGCGGACGCGACAACTGCCATCAGAGCGGCGAAGGTGAGTGGAAAGTTCTTGGTCAATGGTATGTTCCCCTGGCTCAGAATTGAGCACGCCATCCTTATCAGTATCGGAGGCATCGGCAATCGCCTTCTGTTCCAGATTT